>NZ_JALPKP010000097.1:0-7157 GCF_051383635.1 Geodermatophilus sp. CPCC 205506
CACCCGCTCGGCCGCCTCCGACCGCGGCGCCGGCGCCAGACTCAACGGACTGCTCATGCGCTGTGGCTCCGCGCACCGGCCGGATCGGCGTGGGACATGGGGACCTCCGGTGGACGTCGGGACTCGTGCCCAGGGATTCCGCTCGGGGAGAAACTAGGATAAGCATTACCATTGATGAGCGGAAGTCGTCGAGCCCCGCGCACCGGCCGGCTCGCCGTCCTCGTGGTCAGCACCGCGGCCATGGGGCTGGGCGCCGCGCCGACCTTCCTGGTCGCCTACCTGGGCCCCGACCTCCGCACCGACCTCGACCTGACCGGCGCCCAGCTCGGCCTGCTCGTCGGCCTCTTCTACGGGTCCACGGGGATCACCTCGCTCGTCGCCGCGCGGGTGGTCGACCCGCTCGGCGCCCGCCGCTGCATCGTCCTGGACCAGGTCCTGGTCGCCGCCGCACTCGTCGTCGCGGCCCTGTGGCCGGGCTTCGCCGTCCTGGCGGTCAGCAGCGCCCTCGCCGGCTCCGCCTACGCGCTGGCCAACGCCGGCACCAGCCTGGCGGTCACCTCGGTGTCCCCCGCCGGCCGGGGCGGGACGGCGGTGGCGGTCAAGACCGCCGGCATCCCGCTCAGCGCGACGGTGCTGGCACTCGCCGGACTGCCCGCCGCGGGCCTGATCGGCTGGGAGGGCGTGGCCCTGGTGCTGGCCGGACTGACGGCGGCCAACGCGGTGGCCGGCGCGTTCGTGCTGCCGGCGGCCCGCCCTCGGGGCCCGGCCCGGCCGGGGACCGACGGTGGGCGACTACCCCGCCGTTTCGCGTGGGTGGTGCTGGCGTCGTTCTGCTTCGTCCTGGGCTCGCAGCCGCTGTTCTCCTGGCTGGTGCTCGCCCTGGTCGACGCCGGGTTCTCCCGCGGCGCGGCGGGGGCGGTGTCGGCCGCCGGCACCGCCCTGGGCGCGGTCACGATGGTCGCCGCCGCCCGTCGCGCCGACCGGACCGGCCCCCGCCGCCGGGCACTGATGGCCGCCGGAGTCGCGGCCACCTCGGTCGCCGGGACGACGATGGTGTGGGTCGGCAGCCACGTGGCACTCGCCCTGCTCGTCGCGGGCGCGGTCCTGGCGATGCTGGCCGACCTCGTCCTCTCCGGGTTCGCGCACGGGGTGGCCATCGACCGCGCGCCGCACGCCGTCGGCCGCGCGACGGCGGTGATGTCGAGCGGCTACTACCTCGGGGCGCTGGTCTCCCCGCTGTCCTTCGGTGCCCTGTCCGACCTCACCGGGGGCTATGACGCCTCGTGGGCGTTCACGGTCGCGGCGATGTGCTGTTGCGCGCTGTGCTACCTGGTCGTGCAGCGCTGGGTGCGCCCGCCCGCCGTCGGCGCTGCCCCGCGGGAGGTCACGCCGGCGGCAGCACCGGTGCCGGGCGGCCCACCGCCCTGACGGCGGCGGTCAGGCGGCGGAGAGCGCCTCGTCCCACCCGGCCCCGGCGGCCAGGAGCTTGCGGAACGGGAGCAGCTGCTTGATCGCGCCGAAGCCGACCACCGAGCGCAGCAGCCCGTCGCCACCGGTGAGCGCGACGAAGGTGCCCTCGAGGTCGCCGTGGACGACGCGCAGCTCGTCCTGCGGGCGCACCTGGCCGAAGACCTGGAGCTTGGCGCCGAGCTGGTCGGTCCAGACGTAGGGCACCGACTCGTGCAGCGTCGGCGTCCCGGCGAGGTTGGCCGCGACCACGCCGGCGGTCTCGACCGCGTTGGTCCAGTGCTCGACCCGCACCTCCTCGCCGGACCGGGGGTGCCGCCAGCGGGCGACGTCCCCCACCGCGTACACCCCCTCGGCGGCGGCGAGGTGCCCGTCGCACACCACGCCGTCGCGCAGGTCCAGGCCGGAGCCGGCCAGCCACGCCGTCTCCGGCACCGTGCCCAGGCCGAGGACGACGACGTCGGCCGGCAGCCGGCTGCCGTCGGTCAGCCGGACGCCAGTGACCCGGTCGGTCCCCTCGACGGCGGCGACGGCCACACCCATGTGCAGGTCCACCCCCGCGGCGGCGTGCCGCCGGGTGAACGCCGCTCCCAGCTCGGGGCCGAGGCCGCGGATCATGAGCGACGGCAGCGGCTCGACCAGGGCGACCTCGCGGCCGAGCTGGCGCATGGTCCAGGCGATCTCCGCGCCGATGAAGCCGCCGCCGACCACGACGACGCGCGCGCCGTCGGTGCTGGCCGCGCGGATGGCGGTGGCGTCGGCGGCGGTGCGCAAGGGGTGCACGCCGGGCCGGGGCTCGAGCTCGGGCACCGACCGCGGCGACGAGCCGGTCGCCACGACGAGGGCGTCGAAGGCCACCGACTCCCCGCCGTGCAGGGCGACCCGCCGGGTGTCCAGGTCGACGTCGACCGCACGCCCGGGCACCAGCTCGACGTCCAGCGCGCCGAGCCGCTCGCGGGTGGTGAGCGGCGCGGCGACGGCGTCCGGACCGGCGAGGAACGCCTTGGACAGCGGCGGCCGGTCGACGGCGATGCCGTCGGTGGCACCGGGCTCGGCGCCGACCAGGACGACGTCGGCGTCACTTCCCCGCCGGCGCAGCCCCTCCACCGTCCGGACGCCGGCCAGCGACGCCCCGACGACGACGACGCGCACGGTCAGGAGACCGTGATGGCCCGCTCGGGGCAGCTGTCGGCCGCCAGCTGGGCGTCGGCCTCCAGCTCCGGCGGCACGGGGTCCACCATGACGATGGCGTGGCCGTCGGACTCGTCGAGCTCGAACACGTCGGGTGCGCTCATGTGGCAGACACCGTGGCCCTGGCACACGTCCAGGTCGACAGAGACGCGCATCGTGTCCCCTCCCGGGTGGGGCCGGTGCGGAGGAGGCTCCGCGCCGTGTGTTGACAGAGATAAACCAGGATAAGCATTATCACACTGTGATGTTGAGCAGAGACGAGGATCACATGAGCACACGCGGCCGGTGCCCCGTCGTCCACTTCGACCACCACTCGCAGGAGCACGCCGAGGACACCGTCGGCAGCTACCGCGAACTGCGCCAGGCCCATCCTGTCGCCTGGTCGGAGGCCCATGGTGGCTTCTGGGTGCTCACCGACTACGAGTCGGTCTTCGAGGCCGCCCGCGACGACGACGTCTTCTCCTCCCAGCGGCTCGACCAGTACGGCGGGCCGGGGCTGTCGGTCGTCATCCCGAAGACGCCGATGCACAAGCACATCCCGATCGAGATGGACCCGCCGGAGTTCCGCTCCTACCGCAAGGTGATCAACCCGATCGCCTCGCCGGCGGCCGTGGCGAAGATCGAGGACATGATCGTCCGCTGGACCACCTGGTTCATCGACGAGCTGATCGAGTCCGGGCAGGCCGACCTCGCCCAGGTCATCGGCGTGCCGGCGATCTGCACGATCGACTGGCTCGGCCTGCCGGTGGAGGACTGGCAGGTCTACGCCCGCTCGCACCAGGCCACGCTGGCCGAGCAGACCGACAGCCCGGTCTACAAGCAGGCGGTCGAGGTCGACCTGCCGCGCTGCTCGGAGCAGATGCGCCAGGCGATCGCCGCCCGCTTCGCCGAGCCGCGCGAGGACGCCATCAGCTACCTGGTGCAGCAGGAGGTCGACGGCCGGCCGATCACCGAGGAGGAGGTCTTCTCGATCGTCGAGCTGCTGGTCAGCGGCGGCGTCGGGACGACGGCCTCGCTGGTCAGCCAGACCCTCGTCTGGCTCTACGAGCACCCCGACGTCCGGCAGGAGCTCATCGACGACCCCTCGCTCCTGGACAAGGCGCTCGAGGAGTTCCTCCGCTACTTCTCCCCCACCCAGGCACTGGCCCGCACGGTGCTCAAGGAGACGGAGTTCCACGGCTGCCCCATGGACGTCGGGGACCGGGCGCTGCTGGCCTGGTCGTCGGCCAACCGGGACGAGCGTCAGTTCGAGGACCCCGACGAGATCGACATCCACCGCTGGCCCAACCGGCACCTCGCCTTCGGCGTCGGCATCCACCGCTGCGCCGGGTCGCACTTCGGCAAGCGCATGGCCAAGGAGATGCTCGCGCAGGTCCTGGAGCGGATGCCGGACTACGAGGTCGACCTGGCCGGGCTCAAGCGGTACCCGCGGCAGGGGGTCAACAAGGGCTGGCAGCGGATCCCCGCGACCTTCACGCCGGGCGAGCGCCGGCTGCCGCCGGGCGCGGTCCCCGCCGGCGTCTCCGCCGCCTCCGCGCGCAGCTGACGGTGCCCTCCGGACTCGAGGGCACCGTCGCCCTCGTCACCGGCGCCGCCCGAGGCCAGGGCCGCAGCCACGCCGTGCGGCTGGCGGCCGAGGGCGCCGACGTCGTCGCCGTCGACATCTGCGCCGACATCCCGACCGTCGCCTATCCGCTGGCCACCGCCGACGACCTCGCCGAGACCGCCCGCCTGGTCGAGGCCGAGGGACGGCGGGTCCTCGCCCGCGTGGCCGACGTCCGGGACCGGGCGGCGCTCGACGCCCTGGTCGCCGAGGGCGTGGCCACCCTCGGGCCGGTCCGCACCGTCGTCGCCAACGCCGGGATCGCCCCGCTCATGGGCGGGGCGGGGGACGACGAGACCTTCGCCGACGTGCTCGCGGTCAACCTCACCGGCGCCTGGAACACCGTGAAGGCGGCCGCACCGTCGATGATCGACGCCGGACAGGGCGGCGCCGTCGTGCTGGTCAGCTCCACCCAGGGACTCAAGGGCACCGGCGGTGACGGCAGCGCGGGGATCACCGCCTACGCGGCCAGCAAGCACGGCCTGGTCGGTCTCATGCGCTCGTTCGCGCACTGGCTGGCGCCGCACTCGATCCGGGTGAACTCGGTCCACCCGACGGGCGTGCCCACGCCGATGATCACCAACGACGTCATGCAGGCCCTCCTCCGGGCGACCCCCGCCACCGCCGACCGCCAGGGCAACCTGCTGCCCGTCGCGATGGTCGAGTGCCGGGACGTGAGCGACGCGGTCGCCTGGCTGGTCTCCGACGCCGCCCGCTACATCACCGGCGTGACCCTGCCCGTCGACGCGGGCTTCGCCGTCCGCTGACCACCGCCGCACTGCCGGCGGGTCCAGACCGACGCGGCCGCACCGGCGCGGCCGGGGAACCGGGTAACCGGAGAACAGGAGCGCAACCGATGGCAGGACGCATGGCAGGCAAGGTCGCCTTCATCACCGGCGCGGCCCGCGGTCAGGGGCGCAGCCACGCGATCCGCCTGGCCGAGGAGGGCGCCGACATCATCGCCGTCGACATCTGCGAGGACATCGCCTCGGTGACCCCGTACTACCCGCTGGCCACCGAGGCGGAGCTCGACGAGACGGTGAAGGCCGTCGAGGCGCTCGACCGCCGCATCGTGGCCCGCAAGGCCGACGTCCGCGACCTCGACGGCCTGCAGGCGGCCTTCGACGAGGGCCTCGCGCAGTTCGGCCACGTGGACACCGTCGTGGCCAACGCCGGCATCGCCACCTACGGCCGGGCCTGGGAGCTCAGCGCCGACCAGTGGAAGGACATGATCGACGTCAACCTGACCGGCGTCTTCCACACGGCGAAGGTGGCCATCCCGTCGATGATCGAGGCCGGCCGCGGCGGGACGATCCTGTTCACCAGCTCGATCGGCGGCCTCAAGGGAATCCAGCAGGTCGGCCACTACGTCGCCTGCAAGCACGGCATCGTCGGCCTGATGCGGACGCTGGCCAACGAGCTGGGCGGCTACTCGATCCGGGTCAACACGATCCACCCGACCAACGTCGACACGATCATGATCCAGAACCCGGGGACCTGGGGGATGTTCGCGCCCGGCGATCCGGAGCCCACGCGGGAGAAGGCCATGCCCGGCTTCGCCTCGCTGAACACGCTCCCCGTGCCGTGGGTCGAGCCGGTCGACATCAGCAACGCCGTGCTCTTCCTCGCCAGCGACGAGGCGCGGTACGTCACCGGCGTGGCCTTCCCCGTGGACGCCGGCGCCTACGTGAAGTAGCGCTCCTGAGACCGGCCGGTCGCCGCGGGTGCCCCGAGCCTCGCGGCGACCGGCTTCCAGCGGCGTCTGCGCCTTTCAACAGTGGTTGCGCAAAGCTGCTGCTCAGCGTCCAGAAACTGTCGTACCCCCCGCATACCGTCGGGGCATGGAGTCGTCGGTCGCAGCCGAGCGCTCCCCCGTGGAGGGAGCCTTGGTCGGCTGGTGCCTGGAGCAGCCGGCGACGAACAGCCGGCTGCCGGTCGCGCTCCTCACCAAGGCGGAGAAGGCCGCCGAGATGCAGCGGCTGCAGGCCCGCAAGGCGATGGATGCCGCCTACGAGGCCGAGCTGGTGCTGGGGCTGGCCGACGACACCCCCGACACCGGCGATCCGCCGCCGGGCAGCCCCGGCGCGAAGCGGGGGTCGTGGGCGCCGGACGCGGAGCTGCCGGGCGTGAGCGAGTTCTTCGTGCCGGAGCTGGCGATGGTGCTCAACTGCGGCCGCGGCACCGCCGGCCATCTGGCCGCCCGCGCCTGGACCTACCGGGAGAACCTGCCCGGCACCTGGGCCGCGCTGGCCGCCGGCACCCTCGACGAGCCGCGGGCGAAGGTGCTGGCCGACGTGCTGGGCTCCACCTCCCCGGCGATCGCCCGGGCGATCGAGGCGGTGCTGCTGCCGCAGGCCGCCGGGCTGTCGCTGGGCCGGCTGCGGGCGCGGGCGCTGGCGCTGCTGCTCGAACGCGACGCGGCCGCGGCCGACCAGCGCCGCAGGACGGCGCGGCGCTCCGCGGACGTGCGCAGCTACCCCTCGGCTCTGGAGGGCATGGCGACCCTGGCCGCGGATCTGCCGGCGCCGGTGTCGGCGGCCTGTCTGGACGTGGTCGACCAGCTGGCGGCGATGCTGAAGGCCGACGGTGATCCGCGGCCGATCGGCGAGCTGCGCGCCGCGGTGCTGGCCGAGCTGATCACCCGGCCCTGGGATGACTCCCGGCCGGCGGTCACCGCGCAGCTGCGGATCACCGTGCCGCTCGCCTCGCTGGCCGGCGCCTCCAACGAGCCCGGCGAGGTGAGCGGGCTGCCGATCACCGCCGCCCACCTGCGCGAACTGGTGGCGCGGCTGGGCGCGCTGGGGCTGCGCGCACCCGCCGGCGGATCGCTGAGCCTGGCGCTCACCGATCCCGACGGGGCGCTGCGCGCCACCGCGACCGCGGCGGCGCTGGCCGG
>NZ_JALPKP010000098.1:0-6653 GCF_051383635.1 Geodermatophilus sp. CPCC 205506
GACGGCCGATGGCGCACCTGGCGCCCCGACGGCACCGAGATCCTCATCCACCCACCGATCGACGCGGCCGCGTGATCACGGCCGCGGGAGCCGGCGGGTCAGGTGTGCGGAACCGGACACCGCGCGGCGGAAGCGGGCAGCGTCGGGCGCCGTTTGTCCCAGACGTGGACAGGGACGTGGAGGTCGTGGTGATCGGCGCCGGCCAGGCCGGGCTGAGCGCGGCCTACCACCTCGCCCGGGTCGGTTTCGCGCCCGGCACCGGATTCGTCGTCCTCGATGCGGAGACCGGCGCCGGTGGCGCCTGGCAGCACCGCTGGCCCTCGCTGACCCTCGCGCGCACGCACCACGTGCACGACCTGCCCGGGGAGCCGTTCCCGGCCGCCGGGGACGAGGTTCCGGCCGCCGAGGCCGTCCCGGCCTACTTCTCCGACTACGAGCGGCGGTTCGGGCTGCCGGTGCACCGGCCGGTGAAGGTCGGCGCCGTCCGCCGGACCGCCGACGACCGGTTCCTGGTGCAGACCTCGGCCGGCGACTGGACCGCTAGCGCCGTCGTCAACGCCACCGGGACCTGGACCCGCCCCTTCGTGCCGCGCTACCCCGGCCAGGAGACCTTCCGCGGCCGCCAGCTGCACCCGGTCGACTACCGCGGCGCCGCCGAGTTCGCCGGGCAGTCCGTCGTGGTCGTGGGCGGCGGGGCGTCCGCCGTCCAACTGCTCGGCGAGATCGCCGAGGTCGCCGACACCACCTGGGTGACCCGGCGGCCGCCGGTCTGGCGGGAGGAGCCGTTCGGCCCCGAGGCGGGCCGGGCGGCAGTCGCGCTGGTCGAGGACGCCGTCCGCGAGGGCCGGTCCCCCGGCAGCGTCGTCGGCGTCACCGGCCTGGTGGTGACGCCGTGGGTGCGGGAGGCGCGCGAGCGCGGCGTGCTCGACCGGCTGCCCGTGTTCGACCGCATCACCCCCGACGGCGTGGCGTGGGACGACGGCCGGTTCGTGCGGGCCGACGCGATCCTGTGGGCCACCGGCTTCAGGGCGGCGCTGGGGCACCTCGCCCCGCTCCACCTGCGCGGCTCCCGCGGCGGCATCCGGATGGAAGGCACCCACGTCGCCGGTGAGCCCCGGGTGCACCTGGTGGGCTACGGGCCGTCGGCGAGCACGGTGGGTGCCAACCGGGCCGGTCGGGCGGTGGCCCGCGACCTGCGCCGGCTGCTGCACCCCGGGCACGACCTGCCCCGCAGCGCCTGACCGGGAGCGGGCCCGACCCGGAGCCCGCCCGACCCCGGCACACCCCCGAGCCCCGCCCAGGGGTCGTTCAGGGTCGGTTCAGGGCGCTCCCCGATGGTCACCGCCCCGGCCGCCCGACAGCCTCGACGGCATGACCTCCCCGACCTCGCGCGGCCCGGTGGCCGCATGATCACCGCGCACCGGCTCACCAAGACCTACGGCGCCCGGACCGCCGTCGACGACGTCAGCTTCACCGTCGAGCCCGGCCGGGTCACCGGCTTCCTCGGCCCGAACGGCGCCGGCAAGTCGACGACGATGCGGATGGTGCTCGGGCTGGACCGGCCCACCTCCGGCGGCGTGACCGTGAACGGCCGCCGCTACGCCGACTCCCCCGCCCCGCTGCGCGAGGTCGGCGCGCTGCTCGAGGCCCGGGCCCTGCACCCGGGCCGCTCCGCCCGCGACCACCTGCGCTGGCTCGCGGTGAGCAACGGCATCCCGGCTTCCCGCGTCGACGAGGCGCTCGACCTGGTCGGCCTCACCGCCGTCGCCGGCCAGCGGGTGGGCCGTTTCTCCCTGGGCATGGGCCAGCGGCTGGGCATCGCCGCGGCGCTGCTGGGCGACCCGCCGGTCGTCGTCCTCGACGAGCCGGTGAACGGGCTGGACCCCGAGGGGATCCGCTGGGTGCGGACCCTCGCCCGCGACCTCGCCGCCGAGGGACGCACCGTCTTCGTCTCCAGCCACCTGATGTCGGAGATGGCCCTCACCGCCGACCACCTCGTGGTGATCGGGCGCGGCCGCGTGCTGGCCGACTGCTCGACGCCGGACTTCATCGCCGAGCACGCCGCCTCCTACGTGCGGGTGCGCAGCCCGCAGCGCGACGAGGTCGCCACGCTGCTGCGTCGACAGGGGCTGGACGTCGCCGCGCACGGCAGCGAGCTGCGGGTCCAGGGCCTCGACCCGGCCGCCCTCGGTGAGCTCGTCGGCCGCGCCGGCCTGCTGCTGCACGAGCTGACCCTCGTGCGCTCCTCGCTCGAGGACGCCTTCATGACCCTGACCGCCGACAGCGTCGAGTACGCCGCCCAGCCGACCGGAGCGCAGCGATGACCGCCGTGGGGACCCACGCCTGGACCCGCACCGAGTCCCCCACCAGCCCGGGCTTCCGGGCCACCGTGCACGCGGAGTGGATCAAGTTCTGGACGGTGCGCTCCACCGGCTGGTCGGTCGCCGCCATGTTCGTCCTCGGCGCCGGGCTCACCGCGCTGGTGTGCGCGCTGGCCGCCGAGGACCTCGCGGCCGGCGCGACCGGCGAGCCGGTGGGCGCCTTCGTCACCTGGGGGATGATGTTCGCCCAAGTCACCGCCATCGTCCTGGGCACGCTCGCGGTCACCAGCGAGTTCGGCACCGGGATGATCCGGGCCACGCTGGCCGCGACGCCCTCCCGCGGGGCGGTGCTGGCCGCCAAGGGCCTCGTCCTCACCGGCACGCTGTTCGTGGCCGGCACCGTCACGGCGCTGGCCGGGTACGCCGCGGGCAACTGGTTCCTCGGCCAGGAGGGCATCGGGATCGCCCTCACCGACGACGGCGTGCTGCGCGCGATGTACGGCAGCGGCCTCTACATGGCCGGCCTCGGGCTGTTCGCCGCCGCCGTCGGGCTGCTCGTCCGGCACACCGCGGCGGCGCTGTCCATCGTGCTCGGCCTGGTGTTCGTCGTCGGCACCATGGTGATGCTGCTGCCCGACGCGTGGGGCGAGTGGGCGACCAGGCTGATGCCCGGCAACGCCGGCGGCCGCATCGCCACCCCCGAGTCGTTCAACCCGGTGCTGCTGGACCCGTGGGTCGGCTTCGCGGTGTTCGCCGCCGAGGTCGCCGTCCTCCTGGCCGTCGCGACCGTGACCTTCCAGCGCCGCGACGCCTAGCACCCCGGGAGGGGCAGAAGTGGCCACTTCTGCCCCTCCCGACGGCGTCCGCCGGCGGGGCGGGCACAGTGGGACCGTGACTGACGCATCCGGCGCCGGGCGGCGCACCGCCGACGAACTCGTCCGCCTGCTCGCCGACGACGACACCGCGGGCGCCGAGGAGCTGCTCGCCGGCGTCACGACGATCCGCGACCTCGTCTTCGTCGGCGCCGGCCTCACCTCGATCGCCCGATCCGAGGCCCGCCGGCTCCCCCCGGCGCAGCGCGCCCAGGCGAACACGCGCCAGCTTCGGCTCGGCGTGCTCCGCGACGCCAACCGCGAGGACCCCGAGGGGCTGCGCGGCTGGCTGCAGCGGGCCGGCGAGGAGGTCGTGCTCATCCGCACCCAGCAGTCCGTCGCCGACCGCTTCACCGGCTGACGCTCACCCGATCGGCTCGACCCACGCCGCCCGCCAGGACGGCGGCTCGACCGGCTGCGCGTAGTACCGGGTGTCGCGGAGGATCCGCCCGTCGTCGTCGAGCTCGAGGGTGACGACGACGTGCCAGACGTCGCCCGCGTAGTCGTTGACGCCCTCCACCACCCACACCCGGCCGGCGCCCACGACGCGGCGCAGCCGGAGGGTCGGCGGCGTCGGGAACGCCTCCTGCATCGACCGCATGTCGTCCCGGCCGCGGATCCGCTCCCCCGACTGCGGCATCTCCATGACGTAGTCCGGGTGCCGGACCCGGTACTCGTCCTCGGCCGACAGACCCTCCCCCGACGTCAGGCCGAACAACCGCTCCAACCCGGAGCGCATCGCCTGCGCGTCGTCGCCGGCCACTGCCCGGCGGAACAGCTCGAGCACCTCGGACTCGCCCATGCGGCGACTCCTACACCCGGGGTGGCCGGGGCGGACAGGGTCCGGCGCCTCCGGTCAGCGGGGCCGGCGGGTCGCGGCCAGCGCCACCGGGAGGGTGCACACGAGCGCGATGGCGACGGCGACGTAGGTCCACTCCAGCCCGAGTCCGGCCGCGACCAGCCCGAGACCGAGCGCCCCGGCCGCGGTGCCGGCGTCGAACGAGGCGTTCCACATCGCGCTGGCGGCGGTCGCGCCGCCCTCGCCGGCGCGGGCGAACGCCGTGACCAGCGTGAGGTTCTGCACCGCGCCGAACCCGGCGCCGAACACCGCCGACCCGACCAGCACCCACGCGTCGCCGGTGACCAGCCCGAGCCCGACGACGGCGAGCCCGGCGGCCGCCACCAGCAGCGCCAGCGGCATCAGCAGGCGGGGCCCCAAGCGGTCGGCGAGCAGACCGGCCTGCCAGCGGGTGAGCGCGCCGGTGACGCCGAAGAGCAGCAGCGCCACCGTCGCCAGGACGCCGTCCGGCCGCTCGATCGGCAGGAAGGTGACCAACCCGCCACCGGCGAGGGTGACCGCGAGCAGCACGATCGACGGGGTGAGCGCGGCCAGCGCCGCGGCCCGCGACGACCGTCCGGCCGTCGATTCCATCGAGACCGCGCGGACCAGCCCGGGCACGAGCGGCAGCGCCAGCAGAGGTGCGGCGGCCAGCCACGCCAGCCAGGCCACGTGCCCGTCGAGCACGAGCGCGACCCCGGCCGGGACGGCGACCAGGTTGGGCAGCGCGATGGCCAGCCCGTACAGCCCGATCGCCTCACCGCGCCGCTCGACGGGGGCGACCTGCGCGGCCAGCGTCGCGCCGAGGACGGTCAGCACGCCGAACCCGGCCCCGCGGACGACGGCGACCGCGGACAGCCAGACCAGCCCGTCGTCGACGACGTACAGCGGGGACGGCGCACCGAGCGCGACCAGTCCCGCGGCCAGGACCGGCCCCAGCCCGTACCGCGCCGTCAGCGCGGGTACCACCGACTGGACGGCGATCGTGACGACCAGGAAGACGGCGGTCACCACCCCGGCCGTCCCCGCGTCGGCACCGCCCGCGACCGCGTACGCCGGCAGCGACGCCAGTGTCAGGCAGTAGCTGGCGAACCCCAGCGTCGTCGCCCCCACCAGCGCCCGCATCGCCGGCACCCGCCACAGCGACGTCCGCGGCTCGGCCGTTTCCCTCTGCACGCCCCGAAGCTATGGGAGTGCCGGGGAACGCATCAGCAACGGCCTCCCTCCAGGGGGCGCGCGCCGAGCGTGCGAGGCGTGAGGGGGAAGGGTGGCCGTTGATCCGCTGATGACCGTGGGCCACGGCCCCGAGGACCGCGGCCGGCTCGGTGCGCGGCTGGCCGGCGCCGGCGTCGGCCTGGTCGTCGACGTCCGCCGGTTCCCGGGCAGCCGGAGCAACCCCGACGTCCGGCGCGAGGCGCTGGAGCAGTGGCTGCCCGCAGCCGGGATCGGCTACCGGTGGGACGCCCGGCTGGGCGGGCGGCGCCGGCTGCCACTGGACCGTCCGGTGGCCGACGGCTGGTGGACGGTCGCGCAGTTCGCCGCGTACGCCGCGCACACGCGGACGCCGGAGTTCGCCGCCGCTCTGGACGAGGTGCTGGCCGACGCCGGCACCGCGACCGTCGCGGTGATGTGCAGCGAGAGCGTGTGGTGGCGCTGCCACCGGCGGCTGGTCGCCGACGTCGCCGTCCTCGCCCGCGGCGTGCCGGTCACCCACCTCATGCCCGACGGCCGGCTGACCCCGCACGTGCCGTCGGCCGGGGCGCTGCTCGGGGACGACGGGCTCGTGCACTGGCCGGCGTCGGGCAGGGTGGACGCATGACGCTGCCGCTGACACCCGACGAACTGCTCACCACCACCCGCGCAGTCCGCCGGCGGCTGGACCTCACCCGGCCGGTGCCGCTGGAGCTGGTCCGCGAGTGCCTGGAGATCGCGCTGCAGGCGCCGTCGGGGTCCAACGCGCAGTCGTGGCACTGGGTCGTGGTGACCGATCCGGCGCAGCGGGCCGCGGTCGGCGAGGTCTACCGGGAGCGGGTGCAGCGGTACGCGGAGGCGGGCACCTTCGCGGGCCGGCTGTTCGCCGACCGCCCCGAGCGGTCGGAGGTGCAGCAGCGGGTCGGCGACAGCGCGGTCTGGCTGGGCGAGCACATGGGCGAGGTGCCGGTGCTCGTCGTCCCGTGCATCGCGACCGGGCGGCCGCTGCCGGAGGGCAACCAGGCCGGGCTGTGGGGCTCGCTGCTGCCGGCGGTGTGGAGCTACATGCTCGCCGCCCGCGCCCGCGGCCTGGGCACGGCGTGGACCACGCTGCACCTGGGCCGGGAGGCCGAGGTCGCCGACATCCTCGGCATCCCGGACGGCGTCCACCAGGCCGCGCTGGTCCCGACGGCCTTCTACACCGGCGAGACCTTCCGCCCGGCCGCCCGCGACCCGCTGGACACCGTCCTCCACCTCGACCGCTGGTGATGGAGTGGTTCCGCCGGGGTCACCCCGGCGGAACCACTCCATCAGCCCATGTGCGGGTAGCGGTGGTCGGTGGCGGGGACGAAGGTCTCCTTGATCGAGCGGGTGCTGGTCCAGCGGAGCAGGTTCTGCGCGGCGCCGGCCTTGTCGTTGGTGCCCGAGCCG
>NZ_JALPKP010000099.1:0-6113 GCF_051383635.1 Geodermatophilus sp. CPCC 205506
GGCGGTGTCGACGGCGGCGAGCTCGTCGGCGCCGGCGCCGGTCAGCCGCTCGGTGCGGTCGCGGGCCGCGAGCAGCGCGCCCCGCAGCGGCGCGGCCGCGGGCAGCGCCAGCGCCTCGGCCAGGTACCAGAGCAGCTCGTGCAGCTGCCGCTGGACGCCGAACGCTGTCGCCATCGCCGCGGCGACCGCGGGGTCGTCCCGCGGGCCGCGCCCGCCGAAGGTGACCTGCACCGTCTGCTGGCCGGCGCCGAAGCAGTCGAACACCGCGCAGCCGGGGAACCCACGCTCCCGCAGCTGCGCGTGGATGCCGCAGCGCGAGTCCGGCTGCAGGTGCAGGCACGGCTGCCCGGCCGGCTTGTCGACGGCGAAGTCGGCCGAGGCGGTGAACGCCGGCAGCACGCAGCACAGGCCCGCGCAGGCGGCGCAGTCCGCCCGCAGGCGTGCCCGGGCGTCGGCCGGTTCGGGCACGGGCGGGTCCTCCGGGGAGTCGGTCAGCCGGCCGGCCGCTCGAAGGTGACCAGCACGCCCTCGACGCCGCCCGGGCCGATCCGGCCCTTGACCTCGACCGAGGTGATCGCCCTCAGCTGCCACCCCTCGCGGGCGTGCTGGTTGAGCACCTTCTCCAGCTTGTCACCCGACATCTTCCCGCCGATGAGCCCCTCCCGGAGCTCGACCACCCTGTACTCGAAGCGCATGGCCACGGTGTTCCCTCTCGTCCCGGCCGCCGTCCACCTGTCGGGCGCGACGGTCCGCCCCCGATGATGCCGGGGTGGACGTGCTCAGCAGTCGGATCCTGTTGCGGCCGGGCGATGCCGCGCGCTCCCAGGCCTTCTACCGCGACGTCGTCGGCCTGGCGGTGTACCGCGAGTTCGGCCCGCCCGACTCCCCCGGGGTGGTCTTCTTCCTCGGCAACGGGCTGCTCGAGGTGTCCGGCACCGGGGAGCCGCCGCGGGGCCTGGCCCTGTGGCTGCAGGTGCGCGACGTCGCCGCGGAGGTCGAGCGGCTGCGGGCGGCGGGGGTGCGGGTGCTGGAGGAGCCGCGGACCGAGCCGTGGGGGCTGGTCGAGGCGTGGGTGGCCGACCCGGACGGCGTCCGGATCGTGCTGGTCGAGGTGCCCCCGGACCACCCGCTGCGGCGCGACCGGCGCTGAGCGGTCAGGAGCGCTTCCCGCCCGCCGTCCCGTCGGCCGACGGGCGGTCGTCGAGTTCGGGGGGCGAGCGGCGGACCAGGTCGGCCACCGACTCCTCAAGCCGGGCCCAGGTGGCGCTCCACTCGACGAGCGGGTCGAGGATCCGCTCGAAGACGGCGAGCTGCTCGTCGAAGGCCTCCAGCTGGGCCGTCATCGCCTGGATCTGCTGCCGCTGTCCCCGGACCGCCTTGTCGATCGCCTGCAGCTGGGCCGCCGAGAGCGCGCCGGGCGGCGAGGGCAGCCGCGGCAGCGAGAAGGGGACGACGCCGGCCAGCCCGCGGGCGCGGTCGGTGAACGCGCGCAGTTGGCTGATGAACTCCTCGACCGACCGGCTCACCAGGTTGCCCGAGGCCGGCTCGCGGCCGGCGTCGTGATCGCTCATGCGCCCAGTCTCCCGCTCGGGGGCGCCCACCGCGTCCCCGCGCCGTGCCACGCTGGAGGCGTGTTCTGGGCGCACGCCGTGGCGGTGGTGCACGCGCTGGCCGTCGTCCTGATGCTGACCGGGGCGCTGGCGGCGCTGCGCCGGCCGCGGCTGCTGCTGCTGCACGCGCCGGTGAGCGCGGCCATCCTCGCCGTCAATCTCGCCGGCTCGCCGTGTCCGCTCACCGAGCTGGAGCTGGCCCTCCGCGAGCGGGCGGGGGCGGGCCCGTACACCGGTGGCTTCCTGGGGCACTACGTCGTCGCGCCGCTGGGCCTGGAGGTGGCCAGCCCGGCGGTGCAGGCCGGGATATACACCGCGGCGCTGCTGCCCAACGCCGTCGGCTACGGGGTGCTCGCGCTCCGGGCCGCCCGCCGCCGCGTCTCGCTCACCCCGTGACCAGCGCGCGCAGCGTCTCGGCGTTGCGGACGGCGTGCCCGTGGCCGTCGTTGTTGAAGTACGCGTAGACGTCGTGCCCCGAACGCGACCACTCCCCCACCCGGTCGGCCCACCAGCGCAGGTCCGCGTCGGGGTAGGAGCCGGCGTAGAGGTGCGCGGCGTCCGGGCCGTGCAGCCGGAGGTAGACGAACGGGGCGGTGGCCCGGAGCACGCAGGGCAGTCCGGCCCCGCTCATCACGGTGTAGGCGGCGCCGTGCCGCTCCAGCAGGGCGTAGACGCCCTCGTCGTGCCAGGTCGGGTGCCGGAACTCCACGGCCACCCGCATCCAGTCCGGGAGCAGGCGGAGGAAGAAGTCCAGCCGCTCGTCGTCGCGCTCCTGGGTGGGCGCCAGCTGGACCAGCAGCACCGCCCGCCGGTCGCCGAGCTCGTGCCAGCACTCGGTCATCCGGCCGATCCACGTCTCCGGCGCGTACAGCCGCTTGGCGTGGGTGAGCCCGCGGGGTGCCTTGACCGACAGCTGGAAGCCCGGCGGCAGCCGGCGGCGCCAGCCGGCGAAGGTCGCCGTCCGGGGCCAGCGGTAGAAGCTCGCGTTGAGCTCGACGGTCCCGAGGCGCCGGACGTAGTGCGCCAGCCGGTCCCGCGGCGGGGTGCCCGGCGGGTAGAGCACGCCGTCCCAGTGGTCGTAGCTCCAGCCCGACGTCCCGATGTGCACCGCCACCGGCTCTGCCTACCCGGTCAGCGACGGCCGCGCGCCGCCAGGGCGGTGAGGGCGGCCAGCACCCGGCCGTGGGAGCCCGGCGCCAGCCGCACGAGCAGGTCGGGGACGACGGCGCTCCAGCCGACCAGCTGCCGCGGACGGCGCCGCTCCACCGCGGTGAGGACGATCTCGGCGGCCCGGGCGGGGTCCATGGTGAGCAGCCGGGCGAAGTCCCGCCTGCCCCGCTCGGCCTCGTCGGCCGGCACGCCGGAGCCGACCCGGGCGTCGGCCGCGATCCGGGTGCGGATCCCGCCGGGGTGCACGCAGGTGACGCCGACGCCGTCGCCGGCCAGCTCGTGCCGGAGCGCCTCGGTGAACCCACGGACGGCGAACTTGCTCGTCGCGTACGCCACCTGCCCCGCGGGCGCGATGAGGCCGAAGACGCTGGAGACGGTGACCAGATGCGAGCCGGGGTGCGCCTTCAGCGTGGGCAGCAGGGCGTGCGTCAGGCGGACGACGGCCCGGAGGTTGACCTCCTGGACCTCCTCGAACTCCTCGAGGGTCACCTGGTCGAAGCGCCCGCCGAGGGCCATCCCGGCGTTGTTCACCAGCAGGGTCACCTCGGGGTGCGCCGCGGCGACCGTGCCGGCGACCCGCCGGGTGTCGGCGGGGTCGGCGAGGTCGACCACGTACGTCGTGACGCCCAGCCCCGGGTGGGCGGCGCCGATGCCCGCGGCCACGGTCGCCAGCCCCTCGGCGTCCCGGTCGAGCAGCACGAGCGAGCTGCCGCGCAGGGCCAGGCCGTGGGCGAGCGCGGCGCCGATCCCGCCGGCCGCGCCGGTGACGACCGCCGTCCCCCCGGCGAACCGGTACGGCGGGAGCGTCACGCCGGGACCTCCTCGGCGGCCGGGGCGGGCCGCCGAGGGGCGAACCGCACGCCGGCGTCCTCGAGCGGGCCGTGCCGCATCAGGACGACGTCGCGCAGGTAGTTCTGGTACAGCCGCCACGGTGCGCGGGCACCCTGACGGGGCAGGGCGGCCAGGCTGCGCCGCACGTAGCCGGAGCTCAGGCCGATGAACGGCTCGGTGCCGCCCTCGGGCGGGGCGACCGGCGTGCACGTGGCGAACCCGCGGGCGGCCATGTGGTCGAGCAGCCGGCAGACGTAGCGGGCGACGAGGTCGGCCTTGAGCGTCCAGGAGGCGTTCGTGTAGCCGATCGTCATGGCGAGGTTCGGCACCCCGGAGATCATCATGCCCTTGTACGAGACCCGCTCCGACAGCTCGACCCGCTCGCCGTCGACGGTGAGCGCCATGCCGCCGATCGGCAGCAGGTTCAGCCCGGTGGCCGAGACGACGACGTCGGCCGCGAGCTCGGCGCCGGACTCCAGCGCGATCCCCGTGCCGGTGAAGGTCGCGATCCGGTCGGTGACGATCGAGGCCCGGCCCGCGCGGATCGCCCGGAACAGGTCGCCGTCGGGGGCGAGGCACAGCCGCTGGTCCCACGGGTCGTAGGGCGGCCCGAAGTGGGTCTCGACGTCGTAGCCGGCGGGCAGTTGCCGGCCGGCGGTCCGCTGGAGGAACCGGCGCATCGCGGCCGGGCGGCGGCGGCTGAACTGGTAGGAGGCCATCGACAGCAGCACGTTCTTCCACCGCACGGCCGCGTACGCGGCGCGCGCCGGCAGCCGGCGGCGCAGGGCGTCGGCGAGCGGGTCGCGGCCGGGCAGCGCCAGCACGTAGCTGGGCGTCCGCTGCAGCATCGTCACGTGCTCGGCGGTCTCGGCCATCGTCGGCACGAGAGTGACCGCGGTGGCGCCGCTGCCGACGACCACGACCCGCTTGCCGGCGAAGTCGAGGTCCTCCGGCCAGTGCTGCGGGTGCACGATCGGCCCGGCGAAGCGCTCCTCGCCGGGGAACGCCGGCCGGTAGCCCTCGTCGTAGCGGTAGTAGCCGGAGCAGACCGACAGCCAGGAGCAGGTCAGCTGCACCGTCTCGCCGGTGTCGGTGCGCTCCGCGGTCACCGTCCAGCGGGCCTCGCCGGTCGACCACTCGGCGGAGACGACCCGGTGGGAGAACCGGATGTGCCGGTCCACGCCGTGCTCGCGGGCGGTGTCCTGGACGTAGCGGAGGATCGAGTCGCCGTCGGCGATCGCCTGCGTCCCGGTCCAGGGCCGGAACGAGTAGCCCAGGGTGAACATGTCGGAGTCCGAGCGGACGCCGGGGTAGCGGAAGAGGTCCCATGTCCCGCCGATCGCCGTCCGCGACTCCAGGACGGCGTAGCTGCGGCCGGGGCACTCGTGCTGCAGGTGGCAGGCGGCGCCGATGCCGGAGAGCCCGGCGCCCACGATGAGCACGTCGACGTGGTCGGTCACGGCAGCCGCCAGACCGTCGTCCGCCGCAGCCCCGGCCCCTCGGTCTCCGGGATCTCGTAGACCGCGGCGGCGACCAGCCGGTCGTGCGGCAGGTAGGGCCGGCCGGGGTCCCCGACGAGGACCTCGCAGCCGCGCGCGCGGGCGCGGTCGAGGAAGGGCAGCACCCGTTCGGTCATCTCCCGGTCGTAGCAGACGTCGCCGGCGAGCACGACCTCGACGCCCGGGAGGTCACGGTCGAGCACGTCGCCGGTCACGCTCACGCCGGCCACCCCGTTGAGGAGGGCGTTGACGCCCACCGCCGTCCGGCTGAACGGGTCGACGTCGCTGGCGAGCACCGAGCGGGCCCCGGACCGCCGGGCGGCGATGGCGACCAGCCCGCTGCCGGACCCCAGGTCGAGCACCGCCCGGCCCGCCACGACGTCCGGGGTGTCCAGCACGTACCGGGCCAGCGCCTGCCCGCCCGGCCACGCCGCAGCCCAGAAGGGCGGCGCCTCCCCGGCGCCGCCCCCCTCGGTCTCCATCGCCTCCCAGAGGGCGACGACGTCGTCGGCCACGTGCAGCCGCACCTCCGGGACGGAGGACGGCCGCCGGACCTCGGTGTGGGCGCGGACGAACCGGGCGGGGACGGAGCTCACACCCGGCAGTCTGCGGCCTGCCCGCTCAGTACCAGTTGTTGGCCTTCGAGTGCGCCCAGGCGGCACACGGGCTGCCGTACCGGTTCTCGATGTAGATCAGGCCGGCGTCGATCTGCCGGTAGCCGTCCGACGTCTTGGCGATGCCGGTGCCGGCCCAGGTCGAGTTGAGGAACTGCGGGATGCCGTAGGCGGTGCTGGTGGGGTTCTGCGCGTTGGGGTTCCAGCCGCTCTCCTTGCCCCACAGGTTCTCCAGGCAGCTGAACTGGTCGGCGCTGCCGACCTTGCTCATCGCGTACTCCTTGAAGGAGCCGCGCGGCGCGGCGGACGACGACGACCCGCCACTGGCGGCCGGCGCCTCGGCCGCGCGGGCCGCCTCGGCCTGCCGAGCGGCGCGCTCCGCACAACGC
>NZ_JALPKP010000009.1:0-134113 GCF_051383635.1 Geodermatophilus sp. CPCC 205506
ACCTCCACCTGGGGCTGCTTCAGCTGGCCTGCTCGCTGATCTGCTTCCGGCACCTGGATGCCATTCTGAAATGAGCTCTTATGCCGACACGCGTCGCGTCTGACCAAGGACCGCCTAGCCTCGCCTGCGTGTGATCCGTGCGCCCGGTCCGGGGTGGGGCCGGCACCCTGATGGCCTCGGCTACTGCTGATCGGCGGTGATGTCCTCATCCCAGTGACTGATTACATGCACGACGGAATCCCACATGTCAGGCAGCTCGCGGGAGCCGACGCTGCGCCCCAGCTGATCCGTGAACCGGACGGACAACGGCCAGTTGATGAGCGCACGGAACCTTGGCGGCGTCGGTCCGAGGAGCCGGTACCGGGTCATCTCCATGCCCGACGTCAAGGGCGTCAGAGGCTCGCGCGTCCATAAGATCTCGACCGGCATCTCCGGCTCGATGAGAACCACACGATGGCTGCCAGTCATGGGCAGGCAGGCAACGGCAGCATGTGGAGCTGCGAGCTTGTCGGCGTTGTTCACATGTGACGGAGCGAACTCCGGGCTGCTCCGTCGGGGTCTCTGCTGAGGTCTACTCCTGCATTGAGCTGGAGGCTCTCGATCAGGCCGACGTCGGTCGGCTCACGTTGGCGAGGGGCCCTCGTTGGGCCACTTCGAGGAACACCACGGTGCCGACCCATGCGCCGACCGGGACGCGATCCATCCGCGCAGGCTAGTGATCCCGCTTGATCCGTCGGGTAATCCCTGGACGCCGACGAGCGAGCCGTGCGCCTCCTGCGTCACGGTGCGGCACCACGAATGACCCTCCGCCACGGCACGCAGCGGGTCCGCGGCGAGAGTCCGGTCGCCTCCCCTGTGATGGTTGACCCCTGCTTGCCGACGGCGCTTCGATGTCGACCTGGGCCCGCGAAGTGTTGAGCCGCTGAGTCCGATCCGCACAGCGCGACGGGGGCACCCCAAAGACGAGGGTGCGCGACTGCCATCTCCACGCCCTGTCCGAGGAGCACCAGATGTCGGCGCCTACCGATCCCAGTCCCCGCACGACCGTCGTCGGTGCGGTACCCGCGCCGCGCGCGGAGGCCGACCTCACGGCGGTCCGCCCGTTCGGGGTGCACGTCCCCGAGGAGGCGCTGGCCGACCTGCGGCGACGCCTGACCGCCACCCGCCTGCCCACTCGGGAGTTGGTTGCGGATCGCTCGCAGGGCGTGCAGCTCGCGACCATCCAGGCGCTCGCCAGCTACTGGGCGACGGAGTACGACTGGCGCCGGTGCGAGGCGAGACTGAACGCGCTGCCGCAGTTCATGACCCAGATCGACGGCGTGGACGTCCACTTCATCCACGTACGGTCGCCGCACCCGAACGCACTGCCGTTGATCATGACGCACGGCTGGCCGGGCTCCGTCGTCGAGCTGCTCGGCTCCATCGGCCCGCTGACGGACCCGCCCGCGTACGGCGGAGCCGCCGAGGATGCCTTCGACCTCGTGCTGCCGTCCCTGCCGGGTTATGGCTTCTCGAGTGAGCCCACTGAGGTGGGGTGGGAGGCGGGCAGGGTGGCGCGTGCCTGGGCCGAGCTGATGAACCGCCTCGGCTACACCCGCTACGTCGCGCAGGGCGGCGATGTGGGCGCCCTGGTCACGGACCTGATGGGCCGCCAGGCGGTCGCGGGGCTGGCCGGCTACCACCTGAGCCTGCTCACGGCGGTGCTCGCGGTCGGCGATCGCCTGCCCAGGCAATCCGAACAGGAACGCACAGCTGCCGAGGCGGTCTCGACGTTCCGGCAGGACGGCTTCGGCTACTTCCTCCAGATGGCTACGCGGCCGCAGACGATCAGCTACGCCTTGCTGGATTCGCCTGTCGCGCTGGCGGCATGGTTGCTCGACCACGACACGGACAGCTACTACAAGATCTCCCGCGCGTTCGTCGACGGGCAGCCGGTGGGCGGGCTCACCCGCGAGAGCGTCGTGGACAACATCACGCTGTACTGGCTCACCGGAACCGCGGCGTCGGCAGCTCGCTCGTACTGGGAGGACGCGCGAGCGCTGGCCGCAGCACTGGCGAGCGGCCAGCCCCCTCCGGCTGTCACCGTGCCGGTCGGCTTCACGACCTTCCCCGGCGAGATCTGGGCCTCTCCGCGTAGCTGGGTCGAGGCCGTCTACCCCGACCTCGCCTACTTCAACGAGGCCGCCAAGGGTGGTCACTTCGCCGCCTGGGAGGAGCCCGAGATCTTCGCCGACGAAGTCCGGGCGGCGTTCCGTCCGCTCCGCTAGCAACGACGGACGCGTCGTGGAATCGAACTCGTCGCTCCTCGCCGCGATCAGGGAGGCGATCCGGGGCCCCGGCTGGGCACCCGGACGCCGTCCCGCGGGGGGCCATATGCCATCCCTGGACGGCGCCACGGAATGGCTGAACACCCCGCCGCTGACCGCGGAGGGGCTGCGCGGCAGGGTGGTCGCGGTCGACTTCTGGACCTACACCTGCATCAACTGGCTGCGGACCGCTCCCTACGTCCGTGCCTGGCACGAGGCCTACGGGGACGCCGGAGCGGTGGTGCTGGGCGTGCACACCCCCGAGTTCTCGTTCGAGGCGGCCATCGGCAACGTCCGACGCGCCGTAGAGGACCTGGAGGTCAGGTATCCGGTCGCCGTCGACAGTGGCTACGCCATCTGGACCGCCTTCACCAACATGTACTGGCCGGCTCTGTACGTCGTGGACGTCGAGGGCTCCATCCGCTTCACCCACTTCGGGGAGGGCGCCTACGCGGAGTCCGAGCACGTCATCCGACAGCTCCTGGCGGAAGCCGGTCGCGGCGACGCGCTGCCGCCACCAGTGACCGTCGAGGCCCACGGCATCGAGATCGGGGCGAACTGGGCGAAGCTCGGATCGGCGGAGAACTACCTCGGTGCGGAACGCACCGACAACTTCGCCTCTCCCGAGCGCGCTGCCGTAGGCACTCCGTGCCGGTACACCGTGCCGGCCAGGCTGGCGCCCAACGACTGGGCACTCGCCGGCTTGTGGACGGTGCAGCCGGACGCCGTGCAGCTGCAGGAACCCGGCGGGACGGTCGCCGTCCGCTTCCGGGGCCGCGACGTCAACCTCGTTCTCGCCCCGCCACCGGACGGCAGCAGGGCGGACTTCGTCGTCCGCCTCGACGGGCGGCGGGTCGGAGGTGACTCCGGGGACGACGTCGACGACGACGGCGGCGGCACGCTCGTCGAGCCGCGGCTGTACCAGCTGATCCGACAGCGCGGACCGATCACCGACCGCACGTTCGAGATCAGCTTCCACAACCCCGGCGTGCGTGCCTTCGCCTTCACCTTCGGCTAGGTGTAGTGACCACGAGCGTTGTTGACGGCGGAGCGGACTGAGACAGCAGGAGGACCTCCGGGCGAAGGTGTAGTTGCTGACGCCTCACCGACGACCCGGAGGTCCCGTGTCTCACGCTAATGCCCGCCTGACGGTCTATGGCCGGGCTGAACTCGTCCGCCGGGTCACCGAGCAGGGCCGCCCGGTTGCGCACGTCGTGCAGGAGCTGAACATCTCGCGCGCCACCGGCTACAAGTGGCTGCGCCGTTGGCGCGAGGAGGGCCTGGCGGGACTGGTCGACCGGTCCAGCCGAGCACACCGGCTGCCGCGCAAGACCGCGGCCACCGTGGAGGCTCAAGTCCTCGCCCTACGGTCGGCGCGCAAGCTGGGCCCGGCGCGGATCGGTCCACTGGTCGGGCTGGCGCCCTCGACCGTGCACGCAGTGCTGACCCGGCACGGCATGCACCGTCTGGCCTGGCTTGATCGGCCGACCGAGCAGCTCATCCGCCGCTACGAACGCGCCCGACCGGGCGAGCTGGTGCACGTCGACGTGAAGAAGCTCGGAGCCATTCGTGACGGTGGCGGCTGGCGCGCCCACGGTCGTGGGTCTGCCCAGGACTACCACAGCCGCGACGAGCAGCTGGCCGGGCGCCGGGTCGGCTACGACTACGTGCACTGCGCGATCGACGACCACACCCGCCTGGCCTACGCCGAGATCCACCGCGACGAGACCGCCACCACCTGCGCCGGCTTCCTGCGCGCGGCCGCCACCTTCTTCGCCACCGTCGGCATCGACCGGATCGAGCGGGTGATGACCGACAACGCGATGGCCTACCGGCGCAGTCACGCGTGGCGCGAAGCCCTGCTCGAGCTCGGCGCCACGCCGCGCTTCACCCGCTCCTACCGGCCGCAGACCAACGGCAAAGCCGAACGGTTCAACCGCACTCTGGCCGAGGAATGGGCCTACATCCGACCCTTCACCAGCTCCGCCGACCGCGCCGCCGCCTTGCCCGGCTGGCTACACACCTACAACCATCACCGCAGCCACATCGCACTCGGCGGACAACCACCGATCAGCCGCATCACCGTCAACAACGCTGCCGGGCATTACAGCTAGGCCGCCCCTGCACCCGTCAGGAGGGAGGAATACGGATGTCCATCATCTCTCGTGGCTTCCGCGGACGACGCGAAGCCGGCACCAGCGACCGGGTGCCCCCGGGTCAGTACGTGACACGCGACTTCCCGGTCCTGTCGTTCGGCCCAACCCCGCACACGCCGCTGGACCGATGGGACTTCTCGATAGTCGGCGAGGTGGACCAGCCGCGCCGCTGGACGTGGGACGAGTTCCGCACGCTCCCCAGCGAGGAGATCACCCGCGACATCCACTGCGTGACCAAGTGGACGAAGTTCGACACCGTCTGGCGGGGCGTGGCCATCGAGACGCTGCTCGACGGCGTCGAGACATCTGCGGATCACGTCGTCCAGTACAGCGACGGCGGCTACACCACGAACCTGCCGCTCGACGACCTGCTCGATGGCAAGGCGTGGGTCGTCTTCGAGTACGAGGGCGAGCCCCTCGCACCGGCGCACGGCGGGCCTGCTCGGTTGCTCGTGCCGCACCTCTACTTCTGGAAGAGCGCCAAGTGGGTGCGCGGCCTGCGGCTCCAGTCGGTCGACGAGCCGGGCTTCTGGGAGACCAACGGCTACCACAACTACGGAGACCCATGGCGGGAACAGCGGTACTGGGGCGACTGACCTGGCGGGTGGCGGACGTCGTCGACGTCGTCACGGAGACGCCTCGGGTGAGGACGCTCGTCCTCGACGTCCCCGGCTGGCCGGGTCATCGGGCGGGGCAGCATGTCGACGTCCGGCTGACCGCCGAGGACGGCTACCAGACCCAGCGCAGCTACTCGATCTCCTCGGCGCCGGACGGCGAGCGGATCGCCCTGACCATCGTGCGGGTCGACGACGGCGAGGTGTCGCCGTACCTGACCGGGCTGCAGCCAGGGGACCAGCTTGAGCTGCGCGGGCCCGTCGGCGGCTACTTCGTGTGGGAGCCCGACCACGGCGGACCGCTGCTGCTGTGCGCCGGCGGCTCGGGCATCGCGCCGCTGATGGCGATGGTCCGACTGCGTGCCGCGGTCGGCAGCGACGTGGACACCCGCCTGCTCGGCTCCTTCAAGAGCCGGGACGACGTCATTTTCCGTGCGGAACTCGAACAACTGGCCGGAGGCGGGCTGACCGTCGTGCACACGCTGACAGCGTCCCGGCCGCCGGGGTGGAGCGGCTACGCACGCCGTGTCGACACGGACATGCTGGCGGAAGTGGGCCCCGGTCCGGCCGCCCGGCCGCACGTCTTCATCTGCGGGCCGACGCCGTTCGTCGAGTCAGTGGCCGAGGCCCTGGTCTCCCTCGGGCACCAGCCGCAGCGGATCAAGACCGAACGCTTCGGTCCGACAGGAGGGTGAGATGGACGAGACGATGCTCGACGGGAACGCCGTCGCCGGACTCCTCCAGGACCTGTTCGTTGTCGACATGACCTTGGCGATGGCCATGTGCGCCGGGTGTGGCACTCCCTCACCGATCGGTGCGACGCACGTCTACCGGGGCGCCGGGTACGTCCTCCGCTGTCCCTACTGCAAGCAGGCCATGATGACGCTGGTCGAGGGCGACCAGGGCGTGATGGTGGGCTTCCCGGGGATCCGGATGCTGCAGATGCCGGTCGCGGCGTCCTGAACAACGGAGGTTCCACGCTGTCCCTCAGCTCCAACCATCGGACCCCCGTCCGAGCCGGAGCCACGGGTAGAACGGGGCCGCGGCGGGATGTCCCGGGCAGTTGCGCACGCGGCGGCGTGTGCAAACTCGGCGCAGTTCGTGTGCAGACCCGGCGCATGGACTCGGAAACGGGGCTGTTCACCTGCTGGTTTGCTTTTCGCCAGGATCCCACCCCTGGAGTTCGATCACGGAGGGCCCGGTCACACGACCGGGCCCTCTGTGCGTCTGCGCCCGCCGGCGACCGGAGCCGGTCGGAGAGAACCGGCGGGCCAGGAGACGGTGACAGGCGGCCGGGGGGCGGTAGGACGTCGAGGTGGACACGGCGCCCCTGATCGGGCGGGACGACGCCATGGCCGCCGTCCGGGCCGCCGTCACTCGCGCCCGGGAGGGGAGCGGCGGAGTCCTGCTGGTCGTCGGCGAGGCCGGGGTGGGGAAGTCCCGGCTGCTCACCGAGGCAGTCCGGCTGGCTCGCCGCGACCGGGTGCACGTCCTGTTCGGCCGGGCCACGGAGTCCGGCGGCGCCTACCGGCCGCTGATCGAGGCGCTGCTCCGCGGCGGCGCGGACGACCTCGATCCGGGAACCGTGCCGGCGCCGTACGGCGCCGCGCTGGGTCGGCTGCTGCCCGGCTGGGCGACCGGCGGAGGACACGGGCCGGAACCCAGCGTGGACCCGATGCTCGTCCTGGGCGAGGCCGTGACCCGGATCCTGGACGTGCTCGTCGGTGGGCCCTGCCTGCTCGTCCTGGAGGACCTCCACTGGGCCGACGCCGACACGTTCGTGCTGCTGGAGTACCTCGCCGACCGCCTGCACGACCGGCCCGTGCTCGTGGCGGCGTCGGCGCGCGACGACGAGCCGGCGGCTGCGGCGGTGGACCGGTTGGCCGCTGGTCCTCGTGTCCACACGGTGACCTTGTCTCGGCTGAGTTCGGGCGAGCTCGCCGCCCTCGCCGGTACGCGGGCGGCCGGCCGGTTGCGAACGGACGAACTCGCCGCTCTCGTCGTGCGGGCCGACGGGCTGCCGCTGCTGGCCGAGGAGCTCGTGGACGAGGCGGTACGGACCGCCACCGCCTCGACGTCGACCCCCGTTCCCCGGACGATGACCGCGCTGGTGCGCCGTCGGGTCTCCCTGCTCCAGCCCGATGCCCTCCGGTGCCTGAGCGCGGCCGCCGTGGCCGGAACCGATCCGGACTGGGAGCTGCTACCGGCCGTGGTCGGGCAGGCGGAGGACGTCGTGCTCGCCGCGGCCCGGGCCGCTGCGGACGCTCACCTGCTGCGCGAGGACGCCGGCCGGCTGCGGTGGCGGCACGCGCTGATGCGCGAGGCCGTCCTCGGGGGCCTGCTCCCGCCCGAACGAGCCGCCCTGGCACGGAGAGTCGCCGAGGCTCTGCTGGCGCGCGGCCGGCCCGACGACGTCATCCGCGCCGCCGAGCTCCTCGCCGCGGGCGGCGAGCGGGGGCGAGCCGCGACCCTCTTCCTGGAGCTGGCACGGCAGGACCGGAGGAGGGGGGCGCTCCGTCGCGCCGAGGAGCTGCTCGACCAGGCCGCGAGCACCGGCGCCGCCCCG
The DNA here is from genome assembly GCF_051383635.1 of Geodermatophilus sp. CPCC 205506. Taxonomy (NCBI): domain Bacteria; kingdom Bacillati; phylum Actinomycetota; class Actinomycetes; order Geodermatophilales; family Geodermatophilaceae; genus Geodermatophilus; species Geodermatophilus sp. CPCC 205506. The sequence goes on from NZ_JALPKP010000009.1 coordinate 7,643, forward strand.
GGGGCGGTCGCGGTCGAACGGGTGACCCTGCTGACGGCGACCGGTCGCATCGGTGACGCGCTGGGGGCGGGAGTGGCGGCCCTGCCCGCGACGGCGGGCGAGCTGCACGCGGAGCTGTGCCTGCGGCTGGCCCGCACGGCGGTGACGGCCCGGCGGTGGAGGGACGCCGAGGCCTACGTCGAGCGGGCCGGGCGCCCCGCCGACCCGCGCTCGCTGCTGCTGGCGGCCGACGCCGCGTTCGGCGCCGGCGACGTCGAGCGCGCGGGCCCGCTGGCCGCGGCCGCGGTGACCGGTGCCGAGCGCTCGGGTTCGCCGTCCGTGCTGTGCGAGGCCCTGGACATCGCCGGTCGCGTGGAGCGGCTGCGCAGCCCACCGGCCGCGCGGGCCGCCTTCGCCCGCGCCGCGCAGGTGGCCACCGAGCACGGGCTCGTCCCGGAGCAGGTCACCGCCCTGATCGGTCTGGGCACGGTGGAGCTGCTGGAGCACGAGGCCTCCGAGGCGCTGCCCCGGGCACGGGACCTGGCCGCGGCGGCGGGACTGCTCGGGTCGGCCAGCGCCGCCGACGTGGTCCTGTTCGACTCGATCGTGGTGAAGGACGGCCCCCGGGCCGTCGAGGCGCGGGCGCGGGCGCTCCTCGAGCGGGGGACCCGGCTGCACATGCCGGAAGTGCAGGCCGGCAGCGCGTACGGGGTCGCGCTCGCCCGGGCCTGGGTGGGGGACCCGACCGGCATGGAGGCGGCGCTGGCCGCGCTGTCCGGAACCGCGGTCTGGCCGGACGCGGGACCGCTCGAGGCGTACGTCCGTGCCGTTCCCCTGCTCCTGGCCCACGACCTCCCCGGTGCCAGCTCCACGCTGGACGCGGGCGTGACCCGTCTCGTGGCACACCGCGTGGCCGCGCCGCTGCACCAGTTCGGGCTGTGGGCGCTGCTCCGCACCGTGGTCGACGACCGGGGAGCAGCGGCACGGGAGGTCCTGTGCGGGCTCCCCGCCGCCCTGCGTCCGGCCAACCGTGGGGCCCTGCTCTACGCCGACGCCGTCGACGCCGGACGCGCGGGCCGGTGCGACGAGGCCGTGGCGCTGTTCGGCCGTGCAGAGCCCCACCTCGCCCGGGTGCCCTGGCTGCACCGGCTGTTCCGACTGCTGGTCCTGGAGGCCGCGGTCACCGACGGCTGGGGCGATCGGGTGCCGCTGCTCCGCGCCGACCTGGCCGAACACGAGCGGGCCGGCGACCACCAGCTGGCCCGCACCTGCCGCGACCTGCTCAAGCGGGCCGGCGCGCCCACGCGGCGCGGCCGTGGGACGTCGTCCGTGCCCGGCGCCCTCCGCGCCGCCGGCGTAACCAGCCGCGAGATGGACGTCCTCGGCCTGGTGGCAGCGGGGTTGACCAACGCGGAGATCGCCGGGCGGCTGTACCTCTCGCCGCGCACGGTCGAGACCCACGTGGCCAGCCTGCTGGCCAAGCTGGGCGCCGCCGACCGCGGCCAGCTCCGCAGCCGGGTCGCGGCGCCGACTCCGTAGCCGGGTCGCGGCGCTCAGCTCCGTAGCCGGGTGCGGCGCTCAACTCCGTAGCCGGGTGCGGCGCTTAACTCCGTAGCCGGTACGGATCCGACGGCGGGTCCCGGCGGCGACCGTGGGAGGACCACATCCCCACGGACAGGGAGAGCAGGTCGTGGTGTCACACCTCGAGCAGTACGACGTCGTCGTCGTCGGCGCCGGCCCCGCCGGCCTCACCACCGCTGCCGGCCTGGCCCGTGCCGGCATCCGGGTCCTCGTCGTGGAGAAGCACCCCGGTACGTCGATCTTCCCGAAGGCGGCCGGCGTCCGGCCGCGGACCATGGAGATCCTCCGGTCCTGGGGCCTGGACCAGCGCGTGTACTCGGCCGGGCAGGACGTCCGGCTGGAGCTGGGGATCGCCCCCGTCCTGGCCGCTCCCGTGGTCGCCGTGGAGTCGCTGGGCGCACCCGCCGCCCAGTACGTCTCCACGATGAGCCCGGCGCCGTTCGCGTTCGTCCCGCAGGACCACCTCGAACCGGTGCTGCTCGAGCACGTGCAGGACCGCGGCGGGCACGTGCGGTTCGGAACGGAACTGGTCGGCTTCGAGGTCGACGGCGACGGCGTGCGGGCGACGCTCCGCTCGCGGTCGGGGTCGGCCGCCGAGTACGACGTCCGCGCCCGGTACCTCGTCGGCGCGGACGGCCCCCGGAGCACGGTCCGCCGTGCCCTCGGCATCGAGATGGAGAGCCTCGGTTCGGAGGGCCGGCAGCTGACGGCGCTGTTCGGCGCCGATCTCGGGAGGGTGGTCTCCGATCCGCCGTTCGCCCTGTACTGGGTGACCAGGCCGGGGGCGGAGGCGCTCTTCGTCGCGTCGGGACGGGACCGGTGGGGGTACGGCTGGGAGCCGGGCGACGGCGACCCGACGACACCCACGCCCGAGCAACTGGTCGAACGCATCCGCGCCTCGGCCGGTCTCCCGGAGCTCGACGTCGAGCTGCAGGGCACGTTCGAGTGGGTCTTCGGCGCCGAGATCGCCGCACGGTTCCGCAGGGGGCCGGTCTTCCTCGTGGGCGACGCGGCCACCCGGACCTCGCCGCGGCGGGCCACCGGCATGAACACGGGTGTGGCGGCGGCGCACAACCTGGCGTGGAAGCTCGCGTGGGTGCTGCGCGGATGGGCCGACGAGGCACTGCTCGACACGTACGAGGAGGAGCGACGCCCGGTGGGCTTGGCCAACGCCCTGCGGTCACTGCAGCAGCGGGAGGGAGCGCACGAGGCGTCGGGCCTCGAGGACTTCGGCGTCACCTATGTCTCGGCCGTCATCGCGCCGACCGAGCACGTCGAACCACCGGCGACGGTCGGCGAACGCGCCACCCCCGGTCGCCGTGCACCGCACGCCTGGCTGGACGTGACCGGTCGCCGGGTGTCCACCCTCGACCTGTTCGACGGGCGGCTGACGCTGCTCACCGGCTCGGCGGGCGGCGACTGGTGCGCTGCCGCCGAACGGCTGGCGTCGGGAGGCCTGCCGCTCGCGGCGTTCAGGTTCGGACCGGACCTGCCCGACCCGGACGGCTCCCTCGCCCTCCGGTACGGCGTCGGAGTGCGGGGTGCGGTCCTCGTCCGTCCTGACGGGTTCGTGGCGTGGCAGGCCCCCGTCCCGTCGGGCAGTCGGGCGAGGTCGCTCGGCGCCGCGGTCTCGCTGGCCACGGGTCGGGCGGAGGCAACCGACGTCGCCGGCCTGTCGGCCTGAGTTCCGCCGGCTCACGCAGCTCCATCACGGAGGGCCCGGTCACCCGACCGGGCCCTCCGTGCGTCTGCGCCCGTGGCGGCAGGATGAGCACGTGAGCGCCCTCGCCGACTTCCTGCTGGCCCGCATCGCCGAGGACGAAGCGATCGCAGTCCAGCTCGCCGAGCTCTGGGCCAAGGTCACCGACGCCGACCGCGCCACGCTCGACCCCGGGGTGCGCGAGGGCATCGACTCGGTCTTCGCCGTCGCCGACGGGGCACCGGCCGACGGTGTACCGGACCGCCTCCTGGCCGAGTGCGACGCCAAGCGGCGCATCGTGGCCGGGTACCGAGGGTGGGAGGAGCGGCTGTCGGCCACCCCGGGGAGCGACCCGCTCCGTCGCGAGCTGCACGCAGCCTGGGCCGCGACCGGCGACGTCCTGCGCCTGCTGGCTCTGCCGTACGCCGCGCACTCGCAGTACCGCGAGGAGTGGCGGCCCTGAGGCACCGGGCGCACCGGCGCGTGACGACGTCGACCGTCGCGCCGCTCCACGCCGTCGTCGGTCAGCCGTTGATCACCTGCGGCACGGCCACCGACTTGAGGCCCTCCGCGCCGAACTCCAGCCCGTAGCCGGACTTCTTGACCCCGCCGAAGGGGATCATCGGGTGCACGCCGCCGTGGGAGTTGATCCACACGGTGCCGGCCTCGAGCCGGGCGGCCACGGCGCGGGCCGCCTCGCGGTCACTGCTCCACACCGAGGCCCCGAGGCCGACGTCCAGCGCGTTGGCCATGGCGACGGCGTGGTCGAGGTCCTCGTAGCGGACGATCGGCAGCGCGGGGCCGAACTGCTCCTCGGCCACCAGCGGGTTGTCGTCGTCCACGTCGCTCACGATCGTGGCCGGGTAGAAGTGGCCGGGGGCGTCGGGGTCGGGGTCGCCGCCGAGGAGGACCTTGGCGCCGGCCTCGCGCGCGGCGTCGACCAGCCGGGCGACGATCTCGTACTGCGCGCGGTTCTGCAGCGGGCCGAGCACGTTCTGCTCCTCCAGCCCGCGGCCCATCGGCATCTCCCGCGCGGTCTCGACGAGGGCCTCGCAGACCTCGTCGTAGACGTCGGCGTGCACGTACAGCCGCTTGAGCGCGGCACACGTCTGGCCGGTGTTGATGAAGGCGCCCCAGAACAGGTCCTGCGCGATCGCCCGCGGGTCGACGTCGGGCAGCACGATGCCGGCGTCGTTGCCACCGAGCTCGAGGGTCAGCCGCTTCACGGTGTCGGCCGAGCTCCTGATGATCGCCTGGCCGGTGGCGGTGGAGCCGGTGAACACCAGCTTGTCGACGCCGGGGTGCGCCGACAGCCGCGCGCCCACGTCGCCGCCGCCGGCGACGGCCGTGAGCACGTCGTCGGGCAGCACGCCGTTCAGCACGTCCACCAGCGCCAGCACGCTCAGCGGGGTGTACTCCGACGGTTTGACCACGACGGTGTTGCCCATCCGCAGGGCGGGGGCGACCTGCCAGATGGTGATCATCATCGGCCAGTTCCACGGTCCGATGGCGCCTACGACGCCGACCGGCCGGTAGCGCAGCTCGGCGTGGGTGTCGGCGTCGTCGAGCACGGTCTCGACCGGCAGCTCGGTGGCCGCGGTGGCGCGCAGCCAGGCGGCGCAGGCGCCGACCTCGAAGCGGGCGTTGGGGCCGTTGAGGGGCTTGCCCTGCTCACGGGACAGCAGCTCGGCGAGGGGTTCGGCCGCCGCCTCGACCGCGTCCGCCGCGCGCAGCAGCAGGTCGATCCGGTCGGCGTCGGTGCGGGCGGCCCACGCCGGCTGGGCGGCGCGGGCGCGGGCGACGGCGCCGTCGAGGTCCTCGACCGAGTGGCCGGGCGCGCGGCCGACGACCTCGCCGGTCGCCGGGTCGAGGATCTCGCGGCCGTCGGGGTCGGTGACGCCGGCCAGCAGGGTCTCGTAGGTGGTCATCGTGCCCTTCGGTGTGGTGGGGGAGGCGTGCTGCGCTTCGGGAACGGCGGGCAGGCTCACCGCGCCGCCTGCACGCGGCCGGTGACCTCGCCGAACGACAGCCGGGTGCCGTCCGGCCCGGGGGCGGTGGCGCTGATGACCACCTCGTCGCCGTCGGCGAGGAACGTGCGGGTGGAGCCGTCGGCGAGGGTCAGCGGTTCCTTGCCGCCCCAGGACAGCTCGATGAACGACCCGCGCTGGTCGCGCTCGGGGCCGGAGACGGTGCCCGAGGCGTAGAGGTCGCCGGTGCGCAGGGAGGCGCCGTTGACCGTCATGTGCGCGAGCTGCTGGGCCGGCGTCCAGTACAGCTGCCCGAACGGCGGGCAGCTGATCAGCTCGCCGTTGAGCCGGACCTCGAGGGTGAGGTCCAGGCCCCAGGGGGAGTCGGTGTCGTCGAGGTAGGGCAGCAGCGGCACGTCGCGGGCCGGTGCCGCGACCCGGGCGGCTTCCAGCGCGGCCAGCGGCACCACCCAGGGCGAGACCGAGGTGAGGAAGGACTTGCCGAGGAACGGCCCCAGCGGCACGTACTCCCAGGCCTGGATGTCGCGGGCGGACCAGTCGTTCACCAGGCAGACGCCGAAGACGTGCTGCGGGAAGTCGGCCACGGGCACCGGCCGGCCGAGCTCCGACGGCGTGCCGACGACGAAGCCGACCTCGGCCTCGATGTCCAGCCGCTGGGAGGGGCCGAACGTCGGGGCGTCGTCGGCCGCGCCCTTGCGCTGCCCGCTGGGCCGGACGACGGGGGTGCCCGAGACCTGCACGGTGCCGGAGCGGCCGTGGTAGCCGATCGGCAGGTGCTTCCAGTTCGGCGTCAGCGCCGCGGAGTCGGGCCGGAACATCGTCCCGAGGTTCTCCGCGTGGTGCTGCGAGCTGTAGAAGTCGACGTAGTCGGCCACCTCCACCGGCAGGTGCATCGTCGTCTCGGTCCGCGGCACCAGGTGCGGCTGCACCGTCGCCCGGTGCGCCTCGCCGGTGAACCACTCCGTCAGCTGCGCCCGGAGGTCCGCCCACGCCTGCGGGCCGCGGGCCATGAAGGCGTTGAGCGAGCCGGTGGCGTGCACGCCGTCCCCGGTGGCGGCGGCGAGGTCGAGGACCGAGTCCCCGATCGCGACGCCGGTCCGCGGCGCGCTGCCGGGTGTGGAGAAGACGCCGTAGGGCAGGTTGCCGAGCCCGAAGCCGGTGCCGGGAGGGAGGTCCAGCCACGGCCTCGGGGTCCCCGCGGAGACGTGGAGCGCCGGCGGAGCGTCTTCGTGGGGGTTGCTCATGCCGAAGGCCCCCGCCCCGACCACGTCCAGGCGTAGCTGCCGTCGTCTGCGGCGGTGCCGGCCTCGCCGAGGTCCAGCGGGCGGAAGGTGTCGACCATGACCGCGGTCTCGTCGAAGAACTCCACCCCGAGGGACTTCTCCACCGCACCCGGCTGCGGGCCGTGGGCGTGCCCGCCGGGGTGCAGGCTGATGGAGCCCTTGCCGATGCCCGAGCCCTTGCGCGCCTCGTAGTCGCCGTCGACGTAGAACATGACCTCGTCGGAGTCGACGTTGGAGTGGTAGTAGGGCACCGGCACCGCGAGCGGGTGGTAGTCGACCTTGCGCGGCACGAAGTTGCAGACCACGAAGTTGGCGCCCTCGAAGACCTGGTGCACCGGCGGCGGCTGGTGCACCCGGCCGGTGATCGGCTCGTAGTCGGCGATGTTGAACGCGTAGGGATAGAGGCAGCCGTCCCAGCCGACCACGTCGAACGGGTGCTCCGGGATGACGTGGACGGTGCCGGCGAGCCCGCCGGGGCCGGGCCCGCGGTGCTTGACGTACACCTCGACGTCGCTGCCCTCGGCGGTCAGCGGCTGCACCGGTGCCCGCAGGTCGCGCTCGCAGAACGGGGCGTGCTCGAGGAACTGACCGTAGCGGGACAGGTAGCGCTTGGGCGGGGCGATGTGGGAGTTGGCCTCGATCGCGTAGGTGCGCAGCGGCTCGGCGCCGGTGGGGATCCAGCGGTGGGTGGTGGCCCGCGGCAGGATCACGTAGTCGCCCTGGCCCACGTCCAGGGCGCCGAACACCGTCTCCACGGTCGCGGCGCCGCGCTCGACGTACACGCACTCGTCGCCGGTGGCGTTGCGGTAGTACGGCGAGGTGGCCGAGGACACCGCGTAGGAGATGCGGACGTCGGCGTTGCCCAGCACCAGCCGCCGGCCGGTGACCGGGTCGGTGGCCTTGTGCTCCTGGTCGGGGAACAGGTCGTGCAGCTTCAGGTGCCGGGGCACCAGCGGGCTGTTGGCGGTCAGGGTCTGGTCGGGCAGCTCCCACGGCCGGGCGTCGACGATCGCCGAGGGGATCCCGCGGTGGTAGAGCAGGGAGGAGTCCGAGGAGAAGCCCTCCTCGCCGATCAGCTCCTCGGAGTACAGGCCGCCGTCGGGACGGCGGTGCTGGGTGTGCCGCTTCGGCGGGACGCTGCCCACCTGTCGGTAGAACGCCATGGGGTGCCTCCTGCGGAGAGGGCAGAAATGGCCATTTCTGCCCCTGGGTCGGTCGGGTTACGCGGGGACGGGGCTGGGGACGGGACGGGCGAGCAGCCGGGACACCGCGGGGGCGACGTCGGCGGCGCGGGTCAGGACGGCGGCCACGTGGCCGTCGGGGCGCAGCACCCAGATCTCGTCCGGGCGGACGTCGAGGGCCTCCCGGAGCGTGGGGCCGGGATCGAGGTCGCGAACGCGGTGCACCGCAACGGGCACGTCGCCGAGCGGGACCTCGGGCAGCGGCGCGTCGTCCCCCACGAGCACGGTGACGCCGGACCGGGCGAGCTGGCGCAGCCGGACGACGTCCGGCCGGCCGGGCACGGTGACCGGGCAGTCGGGCACCAGGACGCCCGGCGCGGGCACCGGGACGTCGCCGCGGGCGGGCCGGCCGGGGAAGGGGCGGCGCTCGTCGGGCGTGGTCAGCGGGGAGTCGACGTACCAGAAGGGCTCGGCCAGCCGGCCGGAGTCGACCTCGGCCCGGGCGGCGGGATCGGTCGCGGCCCGTTCCAGGACGTCGAGCCGGTGCCGGGCGTCGGCCTCGCTGCCGGGCACCAGGAACCGCATCGTCGCCCCGGTGACCTCGATGTTCTCCAGCGCCGCCGCGTGCCGCTCGTCGTGGTAGCTGTCCAGGAGCGACTCGGGCGCCCAGCCGCGGAGGACGAAGGCGATCTTCCAGGCGGCGTTCTCGGCGTCGAGCACCCCGGAGTTCAGCCCGCGGGCGCCGAAGGGGGAGACCAGGTGCGCCGCGTCGCCGGCGACCAGCACCCGGCCGACCCGCATCCGGTCGACCACCCGGGAGTGGAACCGGTAGACCGACTTCCACACGATCGCGTAGTCGCGGTCGCCGATCACCTGCCGGATCCGCCGGTCCAGGCCGCCGGAGGCCTCCTCGGCGGCCAGGTCGAAGTCCGGCGGCACCTGCCAGTCGATGCGGAAGGTGGAGTCCGGGCAGGGGTGGATGAGCACCTGGCGGCCGGGGTTCCACTCCGGGTCGAAGTAGAAGCGGCGCTCGGTCTCCCAGCCGGGGAGATCGGTGCGGATGTCGCAGATGAGGAAGTAGTCCTCGAACGTCTCGCCCTCGAAGGAGAGGCCGAGTGCGGCCCGCACCTCGTCGCTGCGCGGCCCGGAGCAGGCGACGGCGTAGGACCCGCGCACGGACTGCCCGTCCGCGCAGGTCACCGTCACGCCGGTGTCGTCCTGCCGGATGCCGGTGACCCGGTGCCCCCAGCGGACGTCGATCAGCGGCTCGGCCGCGATCCGCTCGTCGAGCAGCCGCTCGGTCTCGCACTGCGAGATGTTCACGAACGGCGGGAACGGGGACTTCCCGCGGTCGGCGAACTGGAAGTTGAACAGCTCGCGGTCGTGGTGGAAGGTCCGCGCCGTGGTCCAGGTGACGCCGCGGCGGGCCACCTCCGCGCCCACGCCGACGGCGTCCCACACGTCGATCACGTCGCGCTGCTGGCAGATCGCCTTGCTGCCGATCATGTCCCGTTCGGGGCGGCCGTCGAGGACCACGACCGGCAGGCCCCACCGGGCCAGCAGCAGCGCGGTGGTCTGGCCGACCGGACCGGCGCCGATGACCAGCACGGGGGAGGTGGGGGTCATCGAGGGCCTCATCCCTGCAGCTCGTCCCAGACCTGGCGGTCGCGCTCGGCGGTCCAGATGACCGGCCGCTCGATGCCGGAGTACTCGTCCCAGAGCCGCTGCACGTCGAAGGGCAGGCAGTGCTCGAAGATCGGCCAGTTGCCGTACTTGGGGGCGAGGGCCTCGTGGGTGGCGGCGAAGGCGTCCTTGAGGGTGCCGCCGGAGCGGTGCGCGTCGCCGACGGTGCGCTGCATGGTGAGCAGGAAGTCGCGGGTCTGCTCGATGGCGGCGTCCACCTGGTCGCGGCCGCGGGCGATGGCGCCCCGGCCGCCGATGAGCGTGCGCGCGCCGAGGGCCTTGACCCGGTCGAGGGTGCCGGCGGCCCAGTCGAAGTGGAACGCGTCGCCGGTGTAGAGGGCCGCCTGGGACTCCACCAGGTCGCCGGCGAAGACGATCTCCTGCTTGGGCAGCCAGGCGACGATGTCGCCCTCGGTGTGCCCGCGGCCCAGGAACTCCAGCACCAGCTCGCCGCGGTCGCCGCCGAGCTCGATGGTCAGCTTGTCGCGGAAGGTCATCGTCGGCCAGGTCAGGCCGGGGATGGACTCCGGCTCCTCGAACAGCCGCGGCATCCGGCCGTACTCGCTCTCCCAGTCCTGCTGGCCGCGCTCCGCGATCAGGTCGCGGGTCTGCTCGGAGCTGACGATGATCTCGGCGTCGAAGGCGCTCGCGCCCAGCACGCGGACGGCGTGGTAGTGGGACAGCACCAGGTAGCGCACCGGCTTGTCGGTGTGCTCGCGCAGCTTGGCCAGCCAGCGGCGGGCGGCGACCGGCGTGGCCAGCGCCTCGAAGCAGACGAGGAAGTCCTCGCCCTCGATGGCGCCCAGGTTCGGGTCGCCCTCCGCGGTCAGCGCGTACACGCCGTCGGCGAGCACCTCGAGGGTCTGCTCCTTCACGCCCAGGTCGGCGGAGGAGGCGAAGGGCTTGGCGGCCATGGAGGCTCCTGATCCGGTGTCGTTCGATAAACGAGCGGTACGTTCTCTTACAGGTACAACGGTACGCAGGGGTGGTGCGCGACACAAGGGGCGGTGTCGACTGTTTGTGGCTGGGACGCCGACGCCCGGGCCGCCGAGGGATCTCGGCGGCCCGGGCGTCGCTGTGAGCGTCTCCGGCGTCAGGTCGAGTGCCGCCAGCGGCGGCCGGAGCGGGAGATCAGTGAGTTGGCTTCCGGCGGACCCCACGTGGCCGCCTGGTACAGCGGGATGGGCCGCTCGTCGCGGGCCCAGTACTGCATCACGGGGTCGACGATCCGCCAGGACCGGGCGACCTCGTCGGCGCGGATGAAGAGGGTGGGGTCGCCGATCAGGGCGTCGAGGATGACCCGCTCGTAGGCGTCGGGCGACTCCTCCTCGAAGCTCTGGTAGGAGAAGTCCATCGACGCCTTCTGCACCCGGAAGGCGTGCCCGGGCACCTTCGCGCCGAAGCGCAGGCTCAGTCCCTCGTCGGGTTGCACGCGCACGACGAGGGCGTCGGGCTCCAGCCCCTCGGCCGTGCCGGGGAACAGCGGGAGCTGCGGGGGGCGGTGGAACTCCATGGCGACCTCGGTGATCCGCGCGGGCAGCCGCTTGCCGGTCCGCACGTAGACCGGCACCCCGGTCCAACGCCAGTTGTGCACCTCCAGCCGCATCGCCACGAACGTCTCGGTCGCGCTCAGCGGGTCGACCCCGGGCTCGTCGCGGTACCCGGGCATGAGGTCCTCGCGGGTGCCGCCTCGGGTGTACTGCCCGCGCACCGCGTTCGCCGCGATCTCGGCCTCGTCGTCCAGCGGCTGGATCGCCCGCAGCAGCTTCACCTTCTCGTCGCGGATCGCCTCGGCGTGGAACGAGGTGGGCGGTTCCATGAGAAAGAGCGAGAGGACCTGCAGGACGTGGTTCTGGACGATGTCGCGCATCGCGCCCGTGGTCTCGTAGAAGCCGCCCCGCTCGCCGACGCCCAGGGTCTCGGCGACGGTGATCTGCACGTTGTCGACCCAGGTCCGGTTCCAGATCGGCTCGAAGATCGAGTTCGCGAAGCGCAGCGCGAGCAGGTTCTGCACGGTCTCCTTGGCCAGGTAGTGGTCGATCCGGAAGATCTGCTCCTCGACGAAGGCCGACGAGAGGTCCGCGTAGAGCTCCCGGGCACTGGTCTCGTCCCAGCCGAACGGCTTCTCGACGACCGCGCGGACGAAGCTGTCGCCCTCCGGCACGGACAGGCCGGCCTTGCCCAGGCTCAGCGCGATCGGCCCGAACAGGCGGGGTGGCGTGGCGAAGTAGTGGACCCGGTTGCCGGCGGTCCCGTGCCGGGCGTCGCACTCGGCCAGGACCTCGGCCAGCCGCGAGTAGGTGGCCGGGTCGTCGTAGCCGCCGTGGACGTAGCGGGCTGCCGCGGTCAGGGCCTGCCACCTCGGGTGCCCCTCGCCGGCCGCGCTGCGACGGCAGAGGTCGCCGAACTCCTCGTCGGTCATGGGCGTGCGGGCGACGCCGACCAGCGCGACCTCCGGAGGGAGGGCCCCGTAGCCGGCCAGCCGTTCGAGCGCGGGCAGGAGCTTCCGGGCGGTGAGGTCCCCCGAGGCGCCGAAGATCACCAGGACACAGGGTGGCGAGCGGCGATCCGCATCGACGTTCATGTGCGGGGAGCATGCCGCGATCGGCACACCACGGACAGGCCCTGCTCCCCGGCCGGCTGCGGAGGCCGGGTCAGAGGCTGCCGGCGAAGCCGCGGATGTCGCGGACCGCCCCCTTGTAGGCCTCGACCACCGCCTGGCGGAAGGACATGTCGGCGGCGTGGGTCAGGCCGAGGTTGACCCGGCCGACGACCGGCACACCGGCCCGCTGGAGCGTGCGGAAGTAGGCGATGCCCTCGTCGCGCAACGGGTCGAGTTCGTTGACCGTGATGACGTGCGGCGGCAGCCCCTCGACGTCGGCCTCGGTGGCGAAGTACGGCCAGCAGAGCGGGTTCTCGGCGTTCTCCCCGGTCGGGTCGTAGACCGCGACCAGCAGGTCCATCATCGCGCAGTTGAGGTAGTGCCCGTCGTTCTCCACCATCGACGGCAGCTCACGCAGCTTGCGCCCGTGGTCCCAGCCGTAGCCGCCACTGATGTACGGCACCATCGCGTAGACGCCGTCGAAGCGGTCCAGCCGGCCGTCCCTCTTGGCCTTGAGCGCGGTGGCCAGCGCGAGGTTCGCCCCACCGGACTCGCCCTGCAGCACGATCGAGGTGACGCCCAGCTGCTCGCGGTGCTCGTGGATCCAGTCCAGCGCAGTGCTGCAGTCGTCGAGCCCGGCCGGGAACGGGTGTGCCCCCTCGGGGGTCCAGGCGTTGCGGAAGCCGACGGTGACCACGACCATGCCGCTCGCGGCGAGGTCCTCGCTCCACTGCCGGTGTACCCGGTTGTGCGCGTCGAGGATCGTCATCCCGCCGCCGTGGATGTAGACGGTGCACGGCAGCGGCTCCTCCGTGCCGGCCGGGCGGCGGACGTGCAGAGGGATCTCGTTGCCGTCCACACCCCGCACCGTCTCGATCCGGTGGGCGACACCGGAGGGCGTTTCGCCGGGCCACTCGTTCGGCAGGGCCGCGTACAGCCCCTCGAACGCCGCGTGCGACTGGCCGACGAACTCGGCGACGGCGTCCGGCGCGGCGCCCCGGTCGAAGGGTGGGGGAGCCGCGTGACCGTCGAGGCCGAATGCCGCCAGTGCCGCCCGCAACCGCGGGTGCAGCCGGGGATCGGACCAGAGGTCGATGCCGGTGTCGGCCAGCCGGCCTTCCTGCCGGGCCTGCACCGTCGACCGTTGGTGCGTCAGGTCGCTCATCCGTCCTCCTCGGTGGCCACGTCGGGCGATCGCGCTGTGGTCACCCGGACGTCGCGGTGCCCGCAGGTCAGGTCACAGCGTGATCCGGTGCCCCACGCCCCGGCGGCGGGCCGCGGCGTAGACCAGGCCGGCGGCCGCCGCGTCCTGGACGGCGACGCCCACCGACTTGTAGAGCGTGAGCTGGCCGGGGGAGGTCCGCCCCGGACGCCGTCCCTCCACCAGCTCACCGATCTCGGCGACCTCGTCCGGGGCGATCAGCCCCCGCGCGGCCGGCTCGGTGAGGTCGTTGCTGCCCACCGGGTACGGCGTGAAGGCGGTGTGCCGGTGCTCGACGACCACGAGCGCGTCGGCGACGGTGTCGTCGTCCACCTCCCGGCCGGTGGCGGTGTACCCGACCGAGGTGACGTGCGCGCCGGCGTCGAGCCACTCGCGCCGGACCACCGGCTCCTCGGCCGCCGTCGTGGCGCAGACGATCGAGGCGCCGCGCACCGCCTCCTCGCCCGTCGGCACCGCCCGCGCCGGCACCCCGCGGCCCTGAAGCTCGGCCGCGAGCGCCTCGGCCCGCTCGGGGCGCCGACCGGCGATGCGCACGTCCTCGAGGTCGCGGACCGCGCCGGCGGCGAGCGCGTGCGCGCGGGCCTGGACGCCGGTGCCGAGGACGGCGAGGACCGATGCCTCGGGCCGGGCGAGCAGCCGGATGGACAGCGCGGAGCAGGCGGCGGTCCGCGCCGCGGTGATCGTGTTCCCGTCCATGATCGCCCGGGGCGTCCCGTTCTCCGGGTCGAGGAGCACCACCAGCGCCTGGTGGGTGGGGGCCTCCTGCGTCGGGTTGCGGGGGAAGACGGAGAGCACCTTGACCGTCAGCGCGCCCAGGGCAGGGCTGTAGCCGGGCATCGCGGCCAGCACGGCGTCGTGGTCCGGCACGCGCGCGGCGACCCGCGGTGGCACGGACGCACGGCCGGTGGAGAGCTCGACCATGACCGTCGCGAGGGCGTCGATCAGCTCGGTGACGTCGAGGAGCCCCTCGACGTCCTGGTGTCGGAGGAGCAGCACCGCCCGATGCTGCGCGCGCACACCGGGCCCGGTCAACGTCTGACTCCTGCGGATGACGTTCTCGTTTCGCGACTGCAGCCGCCCGCCGCCCCCGCCGATGCCCTGGGTACCCGACGGAAGGAGCTCGTCATGAGGAACATGGCGTGCAGGGCCATCGCCCAGGCCTCGCTCAGCGCGGCGACGGCGTCGCTGGACGACGAGCAGCCGTGGCCGCTGCTCCTGGTCGCCGGCTGGCTCACCACCGCGACCGACCTCGTGCTCCAGGCCGACGCCATGGACGCCGTCCTGGTCTGACGACGCCGGACGCCGGCGCTGCGGCCTGGACCGGGGGAAGCCGCGCGCGGGACCATCTGCCCCGCGGAGGTGGGCATGGCCAGGGACGTCGACGTGGTGACCGGGACGGTGATCCGCCGTCCGGTCGACGTGGTGGCCGGCTACGCCGGGGACCCGGTCCACGCCCCGGAGTGGTACGTCAACATCTCCTCGGTCGAGTGGCGCACGCCGCCGCCGGTCGCGGTCGGCTCGCAGATGGACTTCGTCGCCGCGTTCCTCGGCCGGCGGCTGGCCTACACCTACGAGGTCACCGAGTTCGAGCCCGGCCGGCGGATGGTCATGCGGACGGCCGACGGCCCGTTCCCCATGGAGACCACCTACACCTGGGAGCCGCTGGACGACGGCAGCACCCGCATGACGCTGCGCAACCGCGGCCGCCCGAGCGGCTTCTCCCGGGTCGCCGGCCCGGTCATGGCGACGGCGATGCGGCGGGACAACCGCAAGGACCTCGCCCGTCTGCGGGAGCTCCTCGAGCGGGCGTGAGTCAGGCCGGCCGGCGGGCCCGCACCAGCCAGGCCGCCGAACCGTAGGTCACGCCGTCCGGCGTCTCGTGCGCGGCGAGGGAGGCCCGCAACGCCGCCATCGCCTGCTCCCGCCGCGCGGTGTCCAGGTCCGCCAGGAGCCAGCCGAGCTGGGTGAGCACGAAGCCCTCGGCGTCGGCGGCGTCCCGCCCGAAGCGCATCGGCCGCTCGAGCGGCTCGACGCGCAGGTCGGCGAAGCCGGCGGCGGAGAGGACGGCGCGGATCCGCGCCGGGTCGCTGAGCGCGAAGGGACCCGGGCGGCCGGGCGGTGGCGACGGGAGGGTCCGGCCCGCGGCCAGTGCGGTGGTGAGGGACGTGAACCACTGGTTGAGCACGGCGGGCTGCCAGGTCAGCAGGACCAGACGGCCGTGCGGGCGCAAGGCCCGGCCCACGTTGCGGAGCCCGGCCACCGGATCGGCGAGGAACATGGCGGCCGTCCGGCCGAGCGCGACGTCGTGGGCGCCCGCCGGAAAGGGGTGGATCTGGGCGTCGGCCTGCTCGAAGGTGACGTTGGTCAGCCCCTCCGCCCGGGCGCGCGCCCGGGCCACCTCCAGCATCCGCGCCGACAGGTCGACCCCGAGCGCGGACCCTCCGAGCCGCGCGGCGTCGAGGGTCGTGCGGCCGGTGCCGCAGCCGATGTCGAGCACGGCGTCGGAGGCGGTGATGCCCGCCGCGGCCATGAACACCGGGTGGTGCGCGCCCAGGGCGTCGTCGTACCGGTCGGCGGAGGCGGCCCAGCGGGCGCCCTCCTCGCCGTCCCACGCCCGAGCCTGCTCGACGTTGCCGGGGTCGATCCGGAGCGTCGTCGTCTCCGCCATGGTCTCCACCTTCTCGGCGGTAGTCTGCTCCCTTGGGGACTATGTCGAATGGCATACTCCCATAGGGAGGAAAATGTCAAGCCCGGGTGCGCTGACCACCACCTCGTACGCCATCCTCAGCCTGCTGGCGGTGCGACCGTGGAGCACCTACGAGCTCACGCGCCAGATGGACCGCAGCGTGGGCCGGATGTGGCCCCGCGCGCAGAGCAAGCTGTACGAGGAGCCGAAGAAGCTCGTCGCCCACGGGCTGGCCACGGCCCGCTCGGAGGCGGTCGGCCAGCGTTCGCGCACCGTCTACGCGATCACCGCCGAGGGCCGCGAGGCCCTCGCCGCGTGGCACCGGGAACCCGGCAGCGGGCCGGTGCTCGAGTTCGAGCAGCTGCTGAAGCTCAGCTTCGCCGAGCACGGGACGACGGCCGATGCCCTGGCCACGCTCGCCGCCGCCCGGCGCTGGGCGGAGGAGCGCAACGTGGAGAACCGTGCCGCCGCCGCGGCCGCCGCCTCCGGCGACGGGCGGTTCCCGGAGCGGCTGCCCGAGCAGATGCTGGTCGGGCGGTTCCTCACCGACTTCTACCGGCTCGTCGCCGACTGGGCCGACTGGGCGACCGCGCTGGTCGAGCAGTGGCCGGAGGACGCCGCGCGCGCGGAGGCCGACCGGGCGCAGGTGGCCGAGACCGCCGCCCGGGCCGATTGGTGACCGGCCGGCGCGTGGGCCCGTCGGGGGAGCGGTGAGCGGCCGCGTCCTCGGCCGGGTCCAGCTGTGGCTCGGGTCGGCGCCGCCCGACCCCCGCGCCATGGCCGTCGTCGCCCGGCACGTCCTGGTCTTCAACCTGCTCGGGCTGGCCGTCCTCGGACTGCTGCTGCTCGGTCTCTCGGCGGGCGCCCGCGACCCGAGCGGCCGCGTGGCCATCGTCCTGAGCACGGTCGGCTACCTCGCCCTGGCCCTGCCGCTCGGCGTCCGGGCGGTCCTGCGCCGCCAGCGGCTGACCGTGGCCTGGCTGCGCGCCGAGCGGCCCCCCACCCCCGAGGAGGCCGCCCAGGCACTGCGGCTGCCGGTCGACGTCGCCAGCGTGGTGGGGGTCGGCTGGATCGGGGGCGGCCTGGTCGTCGGGGTGGTCGGCGCGCTCGCCTCGCAGCTCTCGCTGGTCGGGCTCCGCGTCGGGCTGGCCGCGCTGCTCGGCGGGGTCGCGGCGGTCGGCCACAGCTACCTGCTCGCCCTCCGGCTGTCCGGCCGGATCACCGCCGAGGCCCTCGCCGCCCACCCGCCGGCCGGGACGCCGGTGCTCGGCGTCCGGCTGCGGTTGCTGCTCACCTGGGTGCTGACCAGCGGCGTCCCCCTGCTCGGGCTGGCGCTGCTGTTCCTCGATCCCAGCAACCCCCAGGGGCCGAACGAGGAGGCGGTGGTGTTCCTCGTCCTCGCCACGCTCGTGATCGGCGTCGTGGCCACGCAGCTGACCGCCCGCTCGGTCGGCGGACCGCTGCACGACCTGCGCCGGGCCGTGCAGCGGATCGGGGAGGGCGACCACGACGTCCGCGTCCCGGTCGACGACGCCGGCGAGATCGGACTCCTGCAGGAGGGCGTCAACACGATGGCCGCCGGCCTGGCCGAGCGGGAGCGGCTGCGCGACCTGTTCGGCCGGCACGTCGGGACGACGGTCGCCCAGCGGGCCCTGGCGACCGGGGCCTCGCTGGGCGGCGAGGTGCGCACAGTCGCCGCGCTCTTCGTCGACATCGCCGGCTCCACCTCGCTGGTGCGCCGCACCGGGCCGGAGGAGATGGTCGGCCTGCTCAACCGCTTCTTCGCCGTCGTCGTCGACACGGTGGAGGACGAGGGCGGGCTGGTGAACAAGTTCGAGGGCGACGCCGCGCTGTGCGTCTTCGGCGCCCCGGCCGAGCACCCCGACCCGGCCGGTGCGGCGCTGCGCGCGGCCCGCCGGATCTGCACCGCCGTCGCTGCGGCCGGCGAGGTCGACGTCGGCCTCGGGGTGGCCTGCGGGCCGGTGTGGGCCGGTCAGGTGGGAGCGGCCCGCCGGCTGGAGTACACGGTGATCGGCGACCCGGTGAACGAGGCGGCGCGGCTCACCGACCTCGCCAAGGACCACCCCGGCCGGGCCGTGGTCAGTGAGGCCGTGGTCCGGGCCGCCGGTGGGGACGAGGCGGTCTACTGGGCGCCCGGCCCGGTGGTCGAGCTGCGCGGCCGGGACGAGCCGACGCAGACGTGGGTGCTGACGATCGGCTGAGGTTCAGACCGCGGCGGCCTGGCCGCCGGCCGGCATCTGTCCCGGGTTGGCGTGCGACTTGACCACCACGAGCACGTCGTCGGGCTGCAGGGTGCCGATCAGGGGGTCGTCGAACCGCAGCGTCCGCCCTCCGCGGGTCACCGACAGCACGACGTCGCGCAGCTGGCGCGGACCCAGCCCGACCTCTCCCGCGGTGACCCGGCGCTGCTGCAGGTCGAGCCCCTGCCCGCCGGTCACGAGGTCCTCGACGACGGCGACGACCCTCGGGGCGTCGGTGGAGAGCCCGAGCAGCCGGCCCGAGGTGGCCGACGTGGTGATGACCGTGTCCGCCCCCGACTGGCGCAGCAGGTTGGCGTTCTCCTCCTCGCGCACCGACGTGGTGATCGGGACGCTCGGGTTGAGCTGTCGGACGGTGAGGGTGATGAGCACCGACGCGTCGTCCCGGTTGGCCGCGACGATGACCGCCCGCGCCCGCTCCACCGAGGCCCGCCGGAGCACCTCGGTGCGCCCGGCGTCGCCGACGATGCCGGTCAGGCCGACGGAGTTGGCCTCGTCGATCGCCCTCGGCTCGGGGTCGACGACGACGATCTGCTCCAGCGGGGTGCCGTTGGCCAGCAGCGACTTGATCGCGCTGCGCCCCTTGGTGCCGTAGCCGCACACGATGACGTGCTGGCGCACGCGGGACCTCCAGCGACGGATGCGGAACTCCTCCCGGGAGCGCGCGGTCAGCGCCTCCAGGGTGGTTCCGATGAGGACGATGAGGAACATGATCCGCAGCGGCGTGATGAACAGGATGTTCACCAGCCGGGCGGACTCGGTGACCGGCGTGATGTCGCCGTAGCCGGTGGTCGAGAGGGTGACCGTCGCGTAGTAGACGGCGTCGAGCAGGCCGATGCCGACCACGTCGCCGTCGCGGTAGGAGTTGCGGTCCAGCCAGACGATGAGGACGGTCAGCCCGAGGAAGAACGCGGCGAGGATGACGCGGCGCCAGACCTGGCGCACGGGGGACTCCTCGACGTGCGCGATCTGGACGCCGGTGTGCGGGTCCTCGGGCACGCCGGTCTCGCGGATCACCCAGCGGACGATAGTGAGCCGCGGCCGGTCCGCGTGCGCGCCGCACCCGTCCGGGTGAGGGCTGCGCCGGTCAGCCGCCCGCGACGGCCGCCCGTTCGCGGGCGGCCAGCTCCCGCTTGAGCACCTTGCCGGCGGCCGAGACGGGGATCGCGTCGATGAAGACGACGTCGCGCAGCCGCTTGTAGGGGGTCACCCGCTCGTTGACCGCGGCCATCACCGCCCCGGCGGTCAGCGCCGCCCCCGCCTCGTCCCCGCGGCGGACGACGTAGGCGACCGGCAGGTCCCCGGCCTCGTCGTCGGGGCGGCCGATCACCGCGGCACCGGCCACCCCCGGCAGGCCGAACAGGATCTCCTCGAGCTCGCGCGGGAACACGTTGTAGCCCTTGTAGAGCAGCATGTCCTTGGTCCGGTCGACGATCGACAGGTAGCCGTCCTCGTCGAGGACGCCGACGTCGCCGGAGTGGAACCAGCCCTCGGCGTCGATCGCCTCGGCGGTGGCCTCGGGGCGGCGGGCGTAGCCGCGCATGACCTGCGGCCCGCGGATGCAGACCTCGCCGCGCTCGCCGGGCGGCAGCGGCGACCCGCCGCCGAGCGGCCGGATGCTGACCTCGGTGTCGAAGACCGGGACGCCGACCGTGCCCGGCTTGCGGGTGCCGGAGCGGAACGACGGGTTGCCGGTGGCCTGCATGGTCACCTCGGTGAGGCCGTAGCCCTCGCCGATGACGGCGCCCGGCAGCAGCGTCCGCAGCCGCTCGATCAGCGGCACCGGCAGCGGGGCGGCGCCGCTGGACACGCCGCGGACGGCGGACAGGTCGGCGTCCCCGATGCCGGGCACCTGCAGCAGCGCGACGAACACCGGGGGCGCGCCGCCGATGCTGGTGACGCGGTACCGGACGGCGTCCTCGAGGTAGCGCACGGGGTCGAAGCGCCGGTGGACCACCGTCGTCGTCCCGGCCAGGACCAGCCCGTTGAGGTAGCCGATCGCGCCCATCGCGTGGAACCACGGCGTGAGGTTGATCAACCGGCCCTCGCCGAGCCGGATCGGGTGCTCCTCCGCGCCGAGCACCTGGCGCAGGGTGACGTCGCCGGCCGCGTCGAGCTCCGGCAGCGCGCCGTGCACCCAGCAGGCCGACTGCAGCACGTTGGTGACGACGTTGCGGTGCACCAGCTCCACGCCCTTGCTGACCCCGGTCGTGCCGCCGGTGTAGGCCAGGTGCGCGAGGTCGCCGGCCGGGTCGAGGCCGGCGTCCAGGTGCCGGTCGGTGGGGTCGGCGGCGAGCAGGTGGGCGAGGTCGACCTCGCCGGGAGCCAGGCCGTCGAGGCGGGTGCCGAGGTCGGCGACGTGCGCCTGCCCGGTGACGACGACGGTCTCGACGGACGTGCCGGCCAGCGCCGTCCGCACGAGGGGGAGGACCTGGTCCCAGGTGACGAGCACGCGGGCGCCGGCGTCGGTGAGCTGCGCGGCGAGGTCGGCCGCGGGGAGCAGCGGGTTGGTGGGGGAGAAGGTCGCCCCGGCCAGGAGGACCCCGTAGTAGACGGCCGGGTACTGGCGGCAGTTGGGGAGGTGCACGGCGACGACGTCACCGCGGCCGACCCCGGAGTCGGCCAGCCAGTTCGCCACCGCGTGCGCCCGGGCGCCGAGCTCGCCGAAGGTCAGCGGGACGTCGTCCTCGACGAACGCCGGCCGGTCGCCCCAGCGGCCCACCGCCGCCCGCAGGATCGAGCCGACCGGGACCGCCGGGTAGTCCAGCGAGCGTGGCAGGCCGGGCGGCCGGCTGGTCGCGGCGGGGATCGACGGGGCCTGTGGTGCGGTCATGCGGGTCCTCTCGTCTCGGAAGCCTCAGCGTGGCGCACGTCACAACGGGTGTCGAGAGGCCACCGTGGGTGAGGATGGCGGCATGAGTGACCAGCGCGCGGCCCTCGTCCTCGGCGGCGGCGGGATCACCGGCATCGCGTGGGAGATCGGCCTCCTCGCCGGGCTGGCCGAGGCGGGCGTCGACCTGACCGGCGCGGACCTCGTCGTCGGCACCTCGGCCGGGTCCGTCGTCGGTGCCCAGGTCACCTGCGGAGCCGACCTCGAGACGCTGTTCGCCCGCCAGCTCGAGCCGCCCACCGGCGAGCAGGCCGCCCGCATGACCCGCGCCGCGCTGGCCCGGTACGGCTGGGCCATGCTGCGCAGCCGCGGTAAGGACGTCGACTTCCGCCGGCGGGTCGGCGCGCTCGCGCTGGCCGCGGAGAAGGCGGGCCTGACGCCGTCGGAGCAGGAGCGACTGGACGTGATCGGCAGCCGGCTGGGAAGCCGTACGTGGCCCGACCGCCCGCTCACGGTCACCGCGGTCGACGCGCACACCGGGGAGTTCCGCCCCCTCGACCGGGAGTCCGGTGTCCCGCTGCTCCAGGCGGTGGCGGCCAGCTGCGCGGTGCCCGGGGTCTATCCGCCGGTGACCATCGACGGCCGCCGCTACGTCGACGGCGGCATGCGCTCGGCGGCCAACGCCGACCTCGCCGAGGGCTGCGACCGGGTCGTCGTCCTCGCGCCGATCCCGCGGGGCGTGGGCCCGATGGCCAGCGTCGATGCCCAGGTGACCGGGATGGTGGCGCGGGTCGCCGTCGTCGCCCCGGACGAGGACAGCCGCCGGGCGATCGGCCGCAACGTGCTCGACCCCGCCGCGCGGGCCGGGTCGGCGCGGGCCGGCCGGGCGCAGGCGGCGAGCGTGGTGGAGCAGGTCGCCGAGGCCTGGCGCGGCTGAAGCGGAGTCGCCCGGTGCCGGTTCCCGGCACCGGGCGACTCCGCTTCACACGACGGGTTCGGCGACCAGGGAACCGGCGGAGTGCTCCTCGCGCAGCCGGGTCTTGAGCACCTTCCCGCTGGGGTTGCGCGGCAGTGCGGCGACGATCGAGTACTCCCTCGGGTTCTTGTAGTGCGCCAGCCGTTCCCGGCACCAGGCGGTGAGCTCGGCCGGCGTGGGCGGGTCGGCCGGGTCCCGCGGCGCGACGACGGCCAGCGGGGCCTCGCCGAAGCGGGTGTCCGGGACGCCGATCAGCGCGACCTCGCCGACCTTCGGGTGCCCGGCCAGCACGTCCTCGACCTCGGCGCAGTACACGTTCTCGCCGCCGGTGATGATCATGTCCTTCTTGCGGTCGACGACGTAGACGTAGCCCTCCTCGTCCTGCCGGACCAGGTCGCCGGAGTGGAACCACCCGCCGGCGAACGCCTCGGCGGTGGCCTCCGGCTTGCCCCAGTACTCCTTCATCACTAGCGGGCCGCGGTAGACGATCTCGCCCACCTCGCCCTGCGGGACGTCGCGCATCGCCTCGTCCACGACCCGGATCTCGACGTTGAGCATCGGCGTGCCGACCGAGCCGATCTTGCGCACCGAGTCCTCGCCGCGCAGCAGGCAGGTCACCGGGCTGCACTCGGTCTGGCCGAAGGCGGTGACCACCTCGGCCTGCGGAAAGGTGTCGATCATCGTGCGCAGCAGCGTGGTGGACGCCGGTGCCGCGCCCCAGGAGATCCGGCGCAGCGAGGAGAGGTCGCGGTCGGCGATGCCCGGGACGGCGCACACCGCGGCCCACATCGCCGGCACCAGGAAGATGCTGCTGACGCGTTCCCGCTCGATGAGGTCGAGGGTCGCCACCGGGTCGAAGCCGCCGGAGCGCAGGACGACGTGGGTGCCGCCCAGCAGCAGCGGCGGCAGCCCCCCGGCCAGCCCGGCGATGTGGAACAGCGGCGCACCCGGGACCGCGACCCGGTCGGCCGGGCCGGTGCCGAGGTGCGCGACCTGGCTGAAGGCGTGCAGCAGCAGGTTGCGGTGCGTGAGGACGGCGCCCTTGGGCCGGCCCGTCGTGCCGGAGGTGTACATGATGAAGGCGCCGGCGTCCTCGTCGACGTCGACGTCCAGCGGCTCGGCGCCCGCCGCGGCCAGCGCCGCCTCGTAGTCCGCGCCGATGGTCAGCACCGTGCGCACGCCGGGCGCCTGCTCGCGCGCCTTGGCCGCCAGCTCGGCCATCGCTGCGTCGACCACCATCGCGGTCGTACCGCTGTCGGTGAGCACGTAGGCGACCTCGTCGGCGACCAGCCGGAAGTTGACCGGGACGACGACGGTGCCCAGCCGCACCCCCGCCAGGTAGGTCTCCCAGACCTCGGTCGCGTTGAGCGCGAGCACGGCCACCCGGTCGCCGGCGGACACCCCGCGGTCGGCCAGCGCGCGGGCCAGCCGGGTGACCCGCTCGTCGAGCTCGGCGTAGGTGCGGCCGGTGCCGTCGAAGCGGAGCGCGACCGTCTCCGGCGTCTTCCGCGCCCAGCGGGCCAGCTGGTCGGCCATGGTCATGCCGCGGCCGAGCAGCCGGGGGATCTCGACACTCACGGGCGCCTCCTGCCTCGGTGTGATCCGCGTCATGCTGGCCGCGCCGGGGCGCGGTGTCACCCCTCGGCGCGCTCGAACAGCATCCTGGCGGCCAGCCGCTTCCACAGCGCCAGGTGCGGGTCGGTGGCGGCGGGGCGGTCCTCGAAGGCGTAGACGATGGCGACACCGCGCATGCTGGTGAACAGCAGCTCGCACAGCTCCGCGTAGAGCTCGGCCGCGGCGACCTCCGGGCCCCAGATGCCGTCGGCCACCGCACGGATCGCCGCCCGCAGGCGCCGCTCCTCGGCCCGCAGCGCCGCCCGGAGGTCGGGGTCGGTGCGGGCCGCCGTCCAGAGCTCGACCGCCGCCCAGAACGGCGGCTCCTGGAAGGTCGCCCACATGAGGTCGATCGCGCGGTCCACCCGCTCGCGGCCGGCCGGCTGGTCGGCCATGAGCGCCGCCGCCCGCCGCTGGACGTCGGCCAGCACGGTGGTGGACAGGTGCTCGGCGGCGGCCACCAGCAGCTCGGCGCGGGAGGGGAAGTGGTGCAGCAGCCGCCCGCGCGAGACGCCGGCCCGGGCCTGCACGGCGAGGGTGGAGGCGCCGGCGTACCCGTCCTCGACCAGGCAGGCGACGGCCGCGTCGAGGATCAGCGCGCGGCTGTCGGCGGTCCGCTCGGAGCGGGAGCGCGTCCCGGCCGGCGCGGCGGGGTCGGCGGTCACCGCGCGAGCGTAGGGCCGGGCGCGTCGCCCGAACAGTCACCGTTGACCGGTCCGGGTGACCGCTGTCACGCTGCCGCCGTCCCACCGACGAGGGAAGGCGCCGCCCGTGGACTTCGACGACACCTCCGACGAGGCGGCCTACCGCGCCTCGGTCCGCGCGCTGCTCGAGGAGCACGCCGCCGCCCTGCTGCACGTGGTCCCGGGCGAGGAGGCGGTCGACGCGCGCACGCACGAGGCCGGGCTGCGCCGCACGCAGCGGGTGCTCGCCGAGGCCGGGCTGGTCGGCGTGACCTGGCCCCGCGAGTACGGCGGGCAGGGCGGCACCCTCGTGCAGCAGGCCATCGTCGCGCAGGAGCTGGCCCGTGCCCGCGTGCCGGTGCTGATCAACCACATCGGCCTGGGCATGTGCGGGCCGACGGTCATCGCGCACGGCAGTGACGACCAGAAGCGGCGCTACCTCGCCCGCCTGCTGCGGGCCGAGGACGTCTGGTGCCAGCTGTTCAGCGAGCCGGCGGCCGGCTCCGACCTCGCCGCGCTGCGCACCACCGCCGTCCGCGACGGCGACGACTGGGTGGTCAACGGCCAGAAGGTGTGGACGACGCTGGCGCACGTCGCCGACCACGGCATCCTGCTCACCCGCACCGACCCCGACCGGCCCAAGCACGCCGGCCTCACGATGTTCGTCGTCGACATGCACGCCCCCGGGGTGACCGTCCGGCCGCTGCGGCAGATGGTCGGCTCAGCCGGCTTCAACGAGGTCTTCTTCGACGACGTCCGCATCCCCGACGCCGAGCGGCTGGGCGAGCCCGGTGAGGGCTGGCGGGTCGCGCTCACCACCCTGATGAACGAGCGGGTGGCCATCGGCGGGGCCGGCGGCGACCTCGGCGTCCCGGTGGAGACCCTCGTGGCGCACGCCCGCGACCGGCTGCCGCGCCTGGACGCCGAGCGGCAGGTGCTCGCCCGGCAGGCCCTGGGCCGCGCGGTCGTGGCGTCGCTGGCCACCCGCTACACCGGCTACCGGCGGTTCACCGTGCTCAGCCAGGGCGGCCTGCCCGGGGCCGAGGCGAGCGCCGGAAAGCTGGCCGGCACGGCGGCGGCGCGGCTGGTGGCCGACGCCGGCGTCCGGCTCCTGGGCGACGACGCCGTGTACGCCGCGGCCGCCGACGGCGACGACACCTGGCAGCGCAGCCAGGGGTACCTGCCCGGCCTGGCGATCGCCGGGGGCACCGACCAGGTGCTGCGCAACATCCTCGGCGAGCGGGTGCTCGGGCTGCCGCCGGAACCGCGCAGCGACAAGGACGCGCCGTTCGCGGGGGGCCGGCGGTGAACTTCGACCTCGGACCGGACCAGCGCGCCGCCGCCGACGGCGCCCGCGACTTCTACCGCGGCTCGGCGTCCCCGGCCGCGGCCCGCGCGGCGCTCGAGGGCGGCGCGGTCGCCCCGGGCTCCGACGCGCTGGCCGCGATCGGCTTCCTCGGCATCACGGTGCCCGAGTCCGCGGGCGGGGCGGGGAGCAGCCTGCTCGACCTGGCCGTCGTCGCCGAGCAGGGCGGGGCGGTGCTGGCCGGGCCGTCGCTGGTCACCGCGGCGCGGGCGGCGGTGCTGCTGGCCGGTGCGCCCGAGCTCGCGGCCCAGCTGGCCGACGGGTCGGCGCGCTTCGCCGTCCTCGACGGGCCGGTGACCGGGTCGGCGCCGTCCCTCGACGCCGCCGCGGCGACGCTCTTCCTCGGCCTCGACGACGGCGCGCTGGTCGTCGGCGAGGGGGAGGCGACGGCCGGCCCGCCGATGGACGCCACCCGCGGGCTGGCCTCGGTGCGGCTCACCTCCCGCCGGGTCCTGGCCGAGGACGCCGCCGCGCTCTGGGCGCACGCCCGCCGGGTGGCCGCCGTGGTGCTGGCCGCCGAGGACCTCGGTGCCGCCGACCGCGCGGTGCAGCTGGCGGTGGAGTACGCGCAGCAGCGCGAGGCGTTCGGCCGCCGGATCGGCTCCTACCAGGCGGTCAAGCACATGCTGGTCGACGCCTGGGTCGGCGTGGACCAGCTGCGCTCGCTGGTCTGGTGGGCGGCGTGGGCCGCCGACGCCGCGCCCGGGGAACTGCCGCTGGCCGCCGCGGCCGCCAAGGCGCACGCGGCCGAGGTGCTGGAGCGGGCCGCCGAGACCTGCATCCAGGTGCACGGCGGGATCGGGTTCACCTGGGAGCACGACGCGCACCTGTACTGGCGGCGGGCGAAGGTCGACCGGCTGCTGCTGGGCGATGCGGCCGAGCACCTGGACGCCGTCGCCCGGCTGGCGGTCGCCGGCGCCCTCGGATGACCCCCACCCAGCTGCGGTACGAGGTGGCCGACCGGGTCGCCACCATCACCCTCGACCGCCCCGACCGGCTCAACGCCTTCACCACGGTCATGGCCGGCGAGCTGGCCGCGGCCGCGGCGGCGGCCGACGCCGACGACGCCGTCCGGGTGGTGGTGGTGACCGGCGCGGGCCGGGCCTTCTGCGCCGGTGCCGACCTCGGGGCCGGCCACGGGACCTTCGCCGACCGGTCGGCCCCCGACCCGGTCCCGCGCGGCACGGTGGACGGCGTCCCGCGGGACTGGGGCGGCATCGCGTCGCTGCCCTTCGCCGGGCTGCGCAAGCCGGTGATCGCCGCGGTCAACGGCCCGGCGGTCGGCATCGGCGCGACGATGACGCTGCCGATGGACGTCCGGATCGCGGGCGAGTCGGCCCGCTTCGGCTTCGTCTTCACCCGCCGCGGCATCGTGCCGGAGGCGGCGTCGACGTGGTTCCTGCCGCGGGTGGTCGGCATCAGCCAGGCGATGGAGTGGGTGGCCACCGGCCGGGTGTTCGACGCCGCCGAGGCCCTGCGCGGCCGGCTGGTCTCCCGCGTCGTCCCCGACGCCGAGCTGCTGCCCGCCGCGCTGGAGCTGGCGGGGGAGATCGCCGACCACACCTCCGGGGTGGCGGTCGGGGCGGCCCGGCAGCTGCTGTGGTCGATGCTCGGTGCGGCCTCCCCGTGGGACGCGCACCGGGCCGAGTCGCGGGCCCTGGCCGAGCTCGGCGCCGGCCCGGACGCCGCCGAGGGGGTCGCCTCGTTCCTGGAGCGGCGGCTCCCGCGGTTCGCCGCGCCGCTGGGCGACGGGCCGGTCGCCGGCGTCCCCCGCTGGCCGGCCCCGCCCCCCGACGTCCTCTGATGGAGTGGATCCGTGGGCGTCACACCCGCGGATCCACTCCATCGAGAGGGGAGGTCAGCGGGGGCCGAGGTGGCGCAGCAGCGTCTCGCCGAGGTCGCGCATCGCCTCGACCTGCTCGCGGCTGAGCTGGTCGAACAGGTGGGTGCGCACGCTCTCGACGTGGATGGGCGCGGCGGCCTCCAGCGCGGCGAACCCCTCGTCGGTCAGGACGGCGAGCTGCCCGCGCCCGTCCTCCGGGCAGACCTGCCGGCGCACCCAGCCGCGCTCCTCCAGCCGGGAGACCGCGTGCGACAGCCGGCTGCGGGAGGACAGGCAGGTGTCGGCGAGCTCGCTCATCCGCATCCGGCGCTCGGGGGTCTCCGACAGGGCGACGAGGATCTCGTAGTAGGCGTGGGAGATCCCGGTCTCGTGGGTGAGCTCGCGGTCGAGGCGGTCCTGGAGCAGCTGTGAGCTGTACAGCCACGCGCGCCAGGCCCGCTGCTCGTCTGCGTCGAGCCAGCGTGGCTCCCCGGCGGGGCGATCCGGCTCGGGGGCCGGGTCCTGGGGAGCGAGGGACACGTGCGCGGTCATGCCCCCAGCCTACTGGCGGAATAGATGAGCCCTCAACTACGCTGTCGACGGGCAGAACGTCAAACGCTCAATCACTTGGAGACTGATCATGACCAGCACCGTCACCCAGATCCCGGGCTACGTCGTCGGCACGTGGGACATCGACGCCGCACACTCCACCGTCGGCTTCTCCGTCCGCCACATGATGGTGAGCAAGGTCCGCGGCTACTTCCGCGAGTTCTCCGGCGAGATCGTCACCGCCGAGGACCCGACGCAGTCCAGCGTCACCGCCACGGTGAACATGGACTCGATCGACACCCGTCAGGAGCAGCGTGACGCGCACATCCGCTCCGCCGACTTCTTCGACGTGGGCAACCACACCGAGATGACCTTCCGCTCGACCTCCGTCCGCACCGACGGTGCCGACTGGACCATCGAGGGCGACCTGACGATCAAGGGCACCACCAAGCCCGTCACCCTGGAGCTCGAGCTCAACGGCTTCGGGCCGGACGCCTACGGCGGCACGCGCGCCGGCTTCAGCGCCACGACCGAGATCTCCCGCAAGGCCTACGGCGTCGACATCGACATGCCGATGGACGGCGGCGGTGTCGTCGTCGGCGACAAGATCACCGTCGAGCTCGAGATCGAGGCCGTGCTCCGCACCGCCTGAAAGAGGACCTCTGCCCCCCACGCCTCGCAAGCTCGGCGCGGGACCCTGCAGAGGGGCCGCGCCGAGGGCCCTGGACGCCGCGCGCGTCCGGGGCCCTCGCGCGGATCGGGGAGACTGGACGTCATGACGACGTCCACGCTCACCCGTGCCCGCACCCGCTTCCCGTCCGCACTCCTCGTCGCCGTCGGGCTGGCGGCCGGCTTCGGTGTCGCGCAGGGCACCGGCGTCCGGGCGCTGGGCGGCGCGGTCTTCGCCCTCGGCGGGCTGGCCGCGGCCTGGCTGTGGGTGCAGCGGCGCGGCTGGGCGGTGGCCCTGGGCCTCGGGGCGCTCTACGTGGGCGCCTTCGTGCTGGCCCACGTGCTCGCCCTCGGGGTGGGGATGGCCGCCTGGCTGGCGGTGAGTCTGGTCACGATCGCCGCCGCGGGGGTGGCGTTCGCCGTGGCCGACCGCCCGCAGCCGGACGCCGTCGCACGCTGAGCGCCTAGAGTGGGAAGGTCGCCGGGCCGGCGGCCGTTACCCCTGGTGTCTGGGCGCGTGGACGCGCCGAACCCCTGAGCTCTCCCGAGGTGCCTCTCCGCATGCCCACCCGCGACGACCTGCGCAACGTGGCGATCATCGCCCACGTCGACCACGGCAAGACCACCCTGGTCGACGCCCTCCTCCGCCAGGCAGGTGCCCTCGGGCGCGCCAAGGGCGAGGGGACGGACAACGACTCCACGCAGGACCGCGTCATGGACTCGATGGACCTCGAGCGCGAGCGCGGCATCACCATCCTGGCCAAGAACACCGCGATCCACCTGGCCGACGAGAACGGCAACCCCGTCGTCGTCAACATCGTCGACACCCCCGGGCACGCCGACTTCGGTGGCGAGGTCGAGCGCGGCCTGTCGATGGTCGACGGCGTCGTGCTGCTGGTCGACTCCTCCGAGGGTCCGCTGCCGCAGACCCGCTTCGTGCTGCGCAAGGCGCTGGCCAAGCGGCTGCCGGTGATCCTCGTGGTCAACAAGACCGACCGCTCCGACGCCCGCATCGCCGAGGTCGTCGACGAGACCTACGAGCTGTTCATGGAGCTGCTCGAGGACTCCGGCATGGACGTCGACAACCTCGACTTCCCGATCGTCTACAGCAACGGCAAGACCGGGCAGGCCTCGCTCACCCGGCCGGCCGACGGCACCAGCCCGGACAGCCCGGACCTCTCGCCGCTGGTGAAGACCCTGCTCGACACCATCCCCCCGCCGGAGTACGACGCCGAGGAGCCGCTGCGCGCGCAGGTCACCAACCTCGACGCCTCGCCCTACCTCGGCCGGCTGGCGCTGCTGCGCATCCACTCCGGCACGATGAAGAACGGCCAGCAGGTCGCCTGGTGCCGGACCGACGGCTCCATCAAGAACGTCAAGATCACCGAGCTGCTGGTCACCGAGGGGCTCACCCGCACCCCGGCCGACAGCGCCGGGCCCGGCGAGCTCGTGGCCATCGCCGGCATCGAGGACATCATGATCGGCGACACCCTCGCCGACCCGAACGACCCGCGCCCGCTGCCGCCGCTGACCGTCGACGAGCCGTCCATCTCGATCACCATCGGGATCAACACCTCGCCGCTGTCGGGCCGCTCCGGCAAGAAGCTCACCGCCCGGCTGATCAAGAACCGTCTCGACCAGGAGCTGGTCGGCAACGTCTCGGTGCGGATGCTGCCCACCGAGCGCCCGGACACCTGGGAGATGCAGGGCCGCGGCGAGCTGGCGCTGGCCATCCTCGTCGAGCAGCTGCGCCGCGAGGAGTTCGAGCTCACCGTCGGCCGCCCGACCGTCGTCACCAAGACCATCGACGGCAAGCTCCACGAGCCGGTCGAGCGGGTCACCATCGACACCCCGGGCGAGTACGTCGGCACCCTCACCCAGGCGCTCGCGGTCCGTCGCGGGCGGCTGGAGAACCTGGTGCACCACGACACCGGCTGGGCGCGGATGGAGTACATCGTCCCGTCCCGCGGACTGATCGGGTTCCGCACCGAGTTCCTCACCGAGACCCGCGGCACCGGCGTCCTCAACCACAACCTGGAGGGCTACGAGCCGTGGCTGGGCGACATGCGCGCCCGGCCGACCGGCTCGCTGGTCGCCGACCGGCAGGGCCTGGCGACGACGTACTCGATGTTCTCGCTGCAGGAGCGGGGCTCGATGATGGTCCAGCCCGGCACCGACGTGTACGAGGGCATGATCGTCGGTGAGAACTCGCGTCCCGACGACATGGACGTGAACATCACCAAGGAGAAGAAGCTCACCAACATGCGCAAGTCCACCTCCGAGGAGCTGGAGCGGCTGATCCCGCCGCGCATCCTGAACCTGGAGCAGGCGCTGGAGTTCTGTGCCGAGGACGAGTGCGTCGAGGTCACCCCGGCCACCGTGCGCATCCGCAAGGTGGTCCTGGACCAGACCGAGCGCGGCAAGGCGAAGAACCGCAAGCCCAAGCCCGTCTGAGGGAGGACCCTCCTCCCCGCCCCGGGCGGGATCAGGGTCGGGGCGCGATGATCGTCCGGAGGTCGCCGTTGACACCTGTCCGGCGACCTCCCTACGGTTCCTGATCGTCCTAGGACCGCTTCTCGGGGCACTCGCCTCCCATCCCCTCTCCAGGTTCCTGCGGTGCCCCTGCCACCGCGCGACGACGCCGGTGGACCGCCACGGACATCGGAGCCCCCATGCCTGGACAGCCCACCCCGACCCACCCGGCCACCGGCGGACGACGGCGCCGCGGGACCCTCGTGGCCGCGCTCGGCGCCGGCCTGCTCGCCGCCGGTCTCGCGTCCCCGGCCGGCGCGGCCGCCGCCCCGAGCACGAGCGTCGAGCCCTTCGGCAGCACTCCCGACGGCACCGCCGTCGAGCGCTGGACCCTGGCCAACGGCGAGATGACGCTGCGCGTGCTCACCTACGGCGGCGTCATCCAGACGCTGGAGGTGCCCGACGCCTCCGGCGACGTGGAGAACGTCGTCCTCGGCTTCCCCGACCTGGCGGGGTACGTCTCCGACGACGACCCCTACTTCGGCTCCCTCATCGGCCGCTACGGCAACCGCATCGCCGGCGGCTCGTTCACCCTCGACGGCGAGACGTACCAGCTCCCGCTCAACAACGGCCCGAACACGCTGCACGGCGGCCCCGACGGATTCGACGACCGGGTCTGGGAGGCGACCGACGTCAGCGAGGGCGACGTCGCGGCGCTGCAGTTGCGGCTGGTCAGCCCCGACGGCGACCAGGGCTTCCCCGGCACCCTCACCACGACCGTCACCTACAGCCTGGACGCCGAGTCGCGCCTGACGGTGCACTACGAGGCCACCACCGACGCCCCGACCGTCGTCAACCTGACCCAGCACACCTACTGGAACCTGGCCGGCGAGGGCTCGGGGTCGATCTACGACCACGAGCTGCAGCTGAACGCGAGCGGGTTCACGCCCGTCGACGAGACGCTCATCCCGACCGGCGAGATCGCGCCGGTGGCCGGCACCCCGTTCGACTTCCGCGAGCCCACCGCCATCGGCGCGCGGATCCGCCAGAACGACCAGCAGCTGCTGTTCGGGCAGGGCTACGACCACAACTGGGCGCTCGACCGCACCGACGACGGCGACCGGGAGGGCTCCGACGCCGAGGACGCGCTCGAGGAGGCCGCCGTGCTGCACGACCCGGACAGCGGCCGGACCCTGACGATCTCGACCACCGAGCCGGGCATCCAGTTCTACTCGGGCAACTTCCTCGACGGGACGCTGGTGGGCACCGGCGGGTCGATCTACCGGCAGGGCGACGGGCTCGCGCTGGAGACCCAGCACTTCCCGGACTCGCCGAACCAGCCGGACTTCCCGTCGACCGAGCTGCGGCCGGGGGAGGTCTACGACAGCACCACGGTGTTCGCCCTCACCCACTGAGGCGCGACGCCCGTTGATCATCGCCGGGTGGTGGGTGCCGACGGCGTGTCGGACAGCCACCCGGCGATGATCATCAACGGCGGGGCGTCGTGATCAGCCCGTGACCTGCGGTGATGACCGGCCGGTGGACGGCGACCCGCCCACCGGCCGCTCGGCCCGGCGCGCGCCCCCCACCTCCTACGTTCTCCTCGGGCCCGTGTGCGGTGGGCCCGGAGGTCGACGACGAGAGGCGTGACGCTGATGAGGACCACCCTGCAGACGCTGGCGGCCGAGGGGCACCGGGGCGGGATCGACGTCCGGGTGAGCCTCCGCAGCGATGTGGGGTCCGGCGAGCACCCCTTCGACGGCGCATGGTTCCCCCGCAGCCGGGACCTCGCCGTCGAGCTGCCCGAGCTGATCGCGGCGCTCGACCGGCGCGGCCTGCGGGTCGAGCGGTTCACCTACCCGCTGGAGGCCTGGTCCCCGGTCGCCCGCAAGGTCGTCGTCGGTGGCCGGGTGGTGCGCACCGGCGGGTTCCGCAGCATGGACTCCGGCGTCGTCTGCCTGACCTGGCACGGCGGCACGCGGCGGGCGGACCTGCTCGTCGTCCCGCCCGAGACCGACGTCATCACCGGCGCCCGCGCGCTGCGGCTGTGCACCCGCCGCGGGCTGCCCAGCTCGCCGCAGATGGTCATGGCGGCCGCGCGGTCCACACCGTTGCCCCAGGTGCCCGGCGAGCCCTACACGCGGGCGGTCTAGCGATCCCTACGCCGGTCGCGAACCGGCTGGACGGCGGGGGAGCGGCTGCAGTGGGCTGGCCGCATGCGACTCCTGGTCCTGGGCGGCACCCACTTCCTCGGCCGGCACGTGGCGACGGCGGCGCTGGCCGGCGGGCACGAGGTGGCCGCGTTCACCCGCGGCGTGTCCGGGGCGCCGCCGGAGGGGGTGCGGTCCCTGCGCGGCGACCGGGACGACCCGGCCGCGCTGCCGGCGGCGCTCGACGGCTGGGCGCCGGAGCTGGTGGTCGACACCTCGTGTCAGTCCCGGGCCGCGGCCCGCAACGCCGCCGCCGTCCTCGGGAACGTCCGCGGCTACGCCTTCGTCAGCAGCCTCAACGCCTACGCGAACTGGCCGCCCGGCCCCATCGGGCCGGAGGACCGCGAGCCCACCTGGACCACCGACGACGACGAGTACGGCCCCGTCAAGGCCTGCGCCGAGCGTGAGCTCGGCGCCGCCCTCGGGAACCGGTTCCTCACCGCGCGGGCGGGGCTGATCGTCGGGCCGCACGACCGCGTGCACCGGCTGGGCTGGTGGCTGCAGCGGATCGCGCGCGGAGGACCGGTCGTCGTCCCCGATGCGCTGGACCAGCCGATCGCCGCGGTCGACGCGCGCGACCTGGCCGGCTGGCTGGTCGGGATGGCCGAGCGCGGGGTCCCCGGGGGGGTCAACGCCACCGGACCGGCCGGCATGGCCACCCTCGGTGGGCTGCTCGAGCTGTGCCGCGAGGTGACCGGGGGCGACGCGGAGTGGGTGCCGGTGCCCGAGGCGGACCTGGTCGCCGCGGGGGTGGAGCCCTGGCTGCACCTGCCCCTGTGGCTGCCGGCCGGGATCGCCCGCACCGCGTGGGACGTCGACACGACCCGGGCCCGTGAGCTCGGCCTGCCGAGCCGCCCGCTGCGGGAGTCCGTCGCCGACACGTGGGCCTGGCTGCGGACCGTCGAGGAGCTCCCGCCGCCCCCGCACGGCCTGCCTCGCCCGGGCCTGCCCGCCGAGCTGGAGGCGGCCCTGCTCGCCGCCCGCTGAGTTGCGGCCGGCGTCAGCGGGCGGCGACGGTGCGCTGCAGCTCGGCGGCCTCGGTGGCCAGGGTGTCGGCCGACTCCAGCGCGCGGTCCTTGCGGTACTCGCGGAAGGAGTGGACGACCGCGGCGGCCCAGATGGCGTAGATGACGGCGTAGACGGCGTAGCGGACGGGGTCGGGGGCGTCGATCCAGTCGCTGCGCAGCAGGGTGCGGGTGTTGGTCAGCACGATGACGCCGCCGACCAGCGAGCCGAGCATCCGCGGCGGGACGTGCCGGACCAGCCAGGCCGCGATCGGTGCGGCGACCAGCCCGCCGCCGAGCAGGCCCAGGACCCACAGCAGGCTGATGCCCTGGGAGCCGAGGGCGAGGAGGAAGCCGAGGCTGGCGGCGAGCGCAACGAGGAACTCGGAGGTGTCGATCGAGCCGATCACCTTGCGCGGCTCCATGCGGCCGCTGGCCAGGATCGCCGGGGTGCCGACCGGACCCCAGCCGCCGCCACCGGTGGCGTCGACGAAGCCGGCCACCAGGCCCAGCGGGCCGAGGAAGCGCTTGCGCATCGGCTTGCCCAGGTGCCGGCGGTCCACCCCGCGGAGGGTGAAGCGGACCAGCAGGTAGATGCCGAGGGTGAGCAGGATCAGCGACATGACCGGGGCGGCGACCTCGGTCGACAGGCTGGACAGGACCGTCGCCCCGAGGAAGGCGCCGACCGCGCCGGGGACACCGATCTTGGCGACGACCTTCCAGTCGACGTTGCCGAACTTCCAGTGCGAGAGGCCCGACGCGAGCGTCGTGCCGATCTCGGCGAGGTGGATGGTGGCCGACGCGGCGGCCGGGTTGGTGCCGAGGGCCAGCAGCAGGGTCGTGGAGGTGACGCCGTAGGCCATGCCGAGGCTGCCGTCGACCAGCTGCGCGCCGAGGCCGACCAGTGCGAGCAGGGTCAGGGTCCTCACCGGCCGGCTCCTCGGTGCGCGCCGCGTCCCCGCGGGGACGTCGTCATCTCTGCCACACGACCATGTGTACGGACCGGCGCAGGCGGGAGGAACGCCCCAACCAGGGGGGATGGGCCACCGCGAGCTGGGGAGCACGACAGCGAGAGGCCCCGCCCGGCGGGTGCCGGGCGGGGCCTCTCGCGGCCCCCTGCAGGGTCCCGCCGTGGCCCCGTCCAGAGGCTCGCCGCGAGCCTGCGAGCGCGGTGAGGAGGACGGGGTCCTTCCACGGTGGGGGGCAGGGGGTCCTTGCTCAGTCGGTCGGGGCGCTGGGGCGACCGCCCGCGGAGAGGTTGCGGCCCAGGTCGGCGGCGTCCGCCGCGTCGGCCGGCAGCTCGATCTCGTCCCGCAGCCTGGCGGCCTCGGCGGCGAGGGCGTCGGCCGACTCCTGCACGCGGTCCTTGCGGTACTCGCGGAAGGAGTGGACGACCGCGGCGGCCCAGATGGCGTAGATGACGGCGTAGACGGCGTAGCGGACGGGGTCGGGGGCGTCGATCCAGTCGCTGCGCAGCAGGGTGCGGGTGTTGGTCAGCACGATGACGCCGCCGACCAGCGAGCCGAGCATCCGCGGCGGGACGTGCCGGACCAGCCAGGCCGCGATCGGTGCGGCGACCAGCCCGCCGCCGAGCAGGCCCAGGACCCACAGCAGGCTGATGCCCTGGGAGCCGAGGGCGAGGAGGAAGCCGAGGCTGGCGGCGAGCGCAACGAGGAACTCGGAGGTGTCGATCGAGCCGATCACCTTGCGCGGCTCCATGCGGCCGCTGGCCAGGATCGCCGGGGTGCCGACCGGACCCCAGCCGCCGCCACCGGTGGCGTCGACGAAGCCGGCCACCAGGCCCAGCGGGCCGAGGAAGCGCTTGCGCATCGGCTTGCCCAGGTGCCGGCGGTCCACCCCGCGGAGGGTGAAGCGGACCAGCAGGTAGATGCCGAGGGTGAGCAGGATCAGCGACATGACCGGGGCGGCGACCTCGGTCGACAGGCTGGACAGGACCGTCGCCCCGAGGAAGGCGCCGACCGCGCCGGGGACACCGATCTTGGCGACGACCTTCCAGTCGACGTTGCCGAACTTCCAGTGCGAGAGGCCCGACGCGAGCGTCGTGCCGATCTCGGCGAGGTGCACGGTGGCCGACGCGGCGGCCGGGTTGGTGCCGATGGCGAGCAGCAGCGTGGTCGACGTGACGCCGTAGGCCATGCCGAGGCTGCCGTCCACGAGCTGGGCACCGAGGCCCACCAGGGCGAGCAGGATGAGGGTCTTCACGGGGCTGGACTCCGGATCCGGGGAGTGGTTCGCGGGCGCGCAGGACGGCGCGACACGGCGCGGGGAACGGGGAGGTCGTGCGGGGTGCGCCTCAAGCAGGCGCGAGGGTCAGCAGCCCGGACAGCAGGCGGTGCAGACACGCAGCAGGTCGACGTGGATCCGCCCCACGAGGAGCACCGTCGTCGCCGCCACGAGGGTATGTCTACCAGATCGATGGACATAACCGTCAATAGGCGTCCCAAACACCGGGATCAGGTCCGGAGGGCGCCGGCGTGCACCGTGGCCGCCGAGACCGCGGCGCCCAGCAGGAACAGGCCCGCGCAGGCCGTCATCGCCACCGGGTAGCCGGCCCCGAACACCTCCGGACGGGCGTAGTCGGCGCCCGAGAGCCCGACGGCGACCGGCAGGGCGGCCACCGCGAGCAGCTGTGCGGCGCGGGCGACGGCGTTGTTCACCCCGCTGGCCACCCCGACCAGCGCGTCGGGCGCGGCGGCCAGCACCGTGGCGGTCAGCGGCGCCACCGTCGTCGCCATGCCGAGCCCCTGCAGGAGCGAGCCGGGCAGGACGGCGGTGGCGTAGGACGAACCGGCGTCCACCCCGGCCAGCCACAGCGTGCCCGCCGCGGTGATCAGGGGGCCGACGGTCATCGGCAGCCGCGGGCCGATCCGCGTGGCCAGCGCACCGGCGCTCGGGGAGAGCAGGGTGATCAGCAGGATCGACGGGAGCATCGCCGCTCCGGCGGCGGTGGCGTCCCAGCCGAGCACGGTCTGCAGCTGGAGGACGAGGAACAGCGACGAGCCCCCGAGCCCCCCGTAGACGGCGAACGTGGCCAGGTTGGCGCCGGTGAACGTCCGGCGGGCGAACAGGCTCGGGGGCAGCAGGGGGTCCGGCGTCCGCCGCTCCCGGAGCACGAAGCCGACCCCCGCGAGCAGCCCCAGGACGGCGCCGGCGACGACGTCGGCGCGCACCGGGTCCGCACCGGCCGCGATGAGCGCGTAGGTCACCGCCCCGAGCGCCAGCGCGCCCAGGGCGGCCCCCGGGAGGTCGAACCGCCCGGGGGGCCCGTCGGCGCGGCTCTCCGGGATGCGCCGGCCGGCCACCGCGAGCACCAGCGCGGCGAGCGGGACGTTGAGCAGGAACACCAGCCGCCAGGAGCCCGCGTCGACCAGCACGCCGCCGAGGAACGGCCCGACCAGGCCGGCGATCCCGCCAAGCGCCGACCACAGCCCGATCGCCCGGCCGCGGTCGGCCGGGCGGAACGAGGCCTGGATGAGCGCCAGGCTGCCCGGGGTCAGCAGAGCGCCGCCGGCGCCCTGCAGGACCCGGGCGGCGACCAGCTGCCCCGGTGAGACCGCCAGCCCGCACAGCAGGGACGCCGCGGCGAACCAGCCGACTCCCACGAGGAAGACCCGCCGGCGGCCGTAGCGGTCGCCCAGGGAACCGCCGAGCAGCACCAGCGCGGCCAGCGCCAGCGTGTACCCGGTGACCGTCCACTGCAGCGCCGCCAGCGAGGCGTCGAGGTCCGCGCCGATGGCCGGAAGGGCGACGTTCACCGCGGTGGCGTCGAGGAACGCCATCCCGGAGGCGAGCACGGTGGCCAGCAGCAGCCAGCGGCCGCCCGCCGTCCCCAGTGCGAGCGGCGGCGCGGGGGAGCTGCCGCCGGCCACGTCGGCTCAGCCGACGACGAGGTGGGTGAGGAAGTAGGCCACCGCGGCCACTGCACCGGCAGCCGGGAGGGTGACCACCCAGGCGACCACGATGTTGCCCGCGACGCCCCAGCGGACCGCCGACAGCCGCCGGGTCGAGCCCACGCCCATGATCGACGTGGTCGTGATGTGGGTCGTGGAGACCGGCACGGCGAAGACCGTCGCCGTGGTCACCATGACGCCGGAGGCGACCGTCTGGGCGGCGAAGCCGCCGGCGGGGGTGAGCTGGATGATCCGCCGCCCGAGGGTGCGCATGATCCGGAAACCGCCGGCGTAGGTGCCGGCGCTCAGTGCGATGGCCGCGGCGAGGACCACCCACAGCGGAACGGTGAAGTCGTCGATCTCGCCGGCCGTGAACAGCGCCAGGGTGATGACGCCCATGGTCTTCTGCGCGTCCTGCAGGCCGTGGCCGAGCGCCATGGTCGCCGAGCTGACGATCTGCGCGTAGCGGAAGCCGCGGTTGGCGCGGGAGACGTTCGCGCCCCGGAAGGTCCACAGGATGGCCAGCATGAACAGGTAGCCCAGGCCGAACCCGACCAGCGGCGAGACGACCATCGGGACGACGACCTTCTCGAGGACGCCGTCCCACTGGACCGAGTGGGCAGCGGCCACCGCGGCGCCGACCAGCCCACCGATGAGCGCGTGCGACGACGACGACGGCAGCCCGAACCACCAGGTGATCAGGTTCCAGACGATCGCGCCGATCAACGCGGCGAACACGATCATCAGCCCGTCGGCGCCCTCGGGCGGGTCGATGATCCCGGCGCCGACCGTCTTGGCCACCTCGGTGGAGAGCAGGGCGCCCACCAGGTTCATGACCGCCGCCAGCGCGAGGGCCACCCGGGGGGTGAGGGCCTTGGTGGAGACGGCGACGGCGATCGCGTTGGCGGCGTCGTGGAATCCGTTGGTGTAGTCGAAGGCGAGGGCGACCAGGACGATGACGACGAGGGCGACGAAGGCCGCGTCCATGCCGGGTCAGGACTCCTTGACGGTGATCGTCTCGACGACGTTGGCCACGTGCTCGAAGGCGTCGGCGGCCTCCTCGAGCTGGTCGGCCACCTCCTTGAGCTTGAGGATCTCCAGCGCGTCGAACTCCCCGCTGTAGAGCCGGGAGAGCAGTCGCCGGTAGAGCTTGTCGGCCTCGTTCTCGATCCGGTTGACCTCGATCCAGTACTCGGAGAGGTCCTTCATCGTGCGCAGCCGCGGCATCGCCTCGGCGGTGGTCTGGGCGGCCCGCTGGAGCAGCGCGGTCTGCTGGCTCATCTCGGCCGGCAGGGTGCCCAGGCCGGTGAGGATGACCAGGTCGGCGGCGGCCTCGACGAAGTCCATGACGTCGTCCAGGTCGCTGGCCAGGTTGTAGATGTCCTCGCGGTCGAACGGGGTCACGAAGCTGGAGTTGAGCTGCCGGAAGATCGCGTGCGTGGACTGGTCGCCCACGTGCTCGAGCTCGCGGAGCTTGTCGGCGAGCTCGGCGCGGCGGGCGTGGTCGTGGATGAACTCGCTCAGCACGTCCGTCGCCGCCACCAGGTTCTGGGCGGAGGCGGTGAACAGCGGGTAGAAGCTCGAGTCCTTGGGGGTCAGGCTGAAGGGCACGCGTTGGCTCCGGTTCGGGTGGGGATTTCCGGTCGCCCGCCGCCTGGGCGGTCGCACGGCCGTCGGGCAGCATAGGTGCCCGTTCACGCACCGTTCATCCAGGCGTCACGCGTGTGCGGCGTCGCCTTCCTCACCTGCGAGCGCGTCGACGAGGTCGGCGCGGGCCCGGGCGACCCGGGAGCGGATGGTGCCGACCGGGCAGCCGGCGACCTCCGCCGCCTCGGCGTAGGGCAGCCCCAGCAGCTGGGTGAGCACGAACGCCTCCCGGCGGTCGGCCTCCAGCCGGGCCAGCAGGTCACTCACGACGGCGCCCTCGCCCACCCGGTCCGCGACGTCGGCGCGGTCGAGCACCTCCAGGTCGGCGTCGTCGCGCACGAGGGTGAGCCGGCGGCGCCGGCGGGAGCGGACGGCGTCGGCGCAGACCCGCCGGGCGATCGACAGCAGCCAGGTGCGCAGCGAGGACCGGCCCTCGAAGCGGTGCAGGGCGCCGAACGC
Source organism: Geodermatophilus sp. CPCC 205506 (assembly GCF_051383635.1). Classification (NCBI taxonomy): domain Bacteria; kingdom Bacillati; phylum Actinomycetota; class Actinomycetes; order Geodermatophilales; family Geodermatophilaceae; genus Geodermatophilus; species Geodermatophilus sp. CPCC 205506. The sequence goes on from NZ_JALPKP010000009.1 coordinate 48,038, forward strand.
CCGCAGGTAGGTCTCCTGCGTCAGGTCGTCGGCGGACTGGCGGTCGCCGAGTGCGGCGCACAGCCGCCACACGTCGGTCTGCGTGGCGCGCACCAGCGCCGCCGCGGCGAGGGGGTCGCCGTCGACGGCGGCCGCGGCCAGCCGCTCCAGTTCCTCCACGTGCCCATCCTCCCGGGGACCGCCGTCCGGACCGATCCCGAAAAGAGGGGAACCAACGGGGCCCGGGCGACGACTACCCCATCATGCAGTGCACCCCCTATCGCGAGGCGTTGTCCGCGCGACTCGACGGCGAGTCGCCCGGGATGCCCGCCGCCGAGCTCGACGAGCACCTGGCCGCGTGCCCGGCGTGCGCGGGCTGGGAACGGACGGCGGAGCTGGTCACCCGGCGCGCCCGCCTCGCCCCGGCGCCGGTGGTGCCCGACCTCACCGCCACCGTCCTCGGGGCGCTGCCCCGGGAGCTGCCCGGCACCGCCGCGGCCGCCCGGGCCCGGCTGACCGCCTCGGCGCTGCGGCTGGCGCTGCTGGCCCTCGGCGTCGCGCAGGTCACCCTCGCCTGGCCGTCGCTGACCACCGGCGCCGCCGCGATGAGCGCGCCGACGCACATGGCGCACGAGACCGGCGCGTGGAGCCTGGGCGTCGCGGCCGCCTTCCTCGCCGTCGCGGCGGCACCGCGCCTGGCCGCCGGCGCGCTGCCGTTCCTCGGCACCTTCGTCGGGCTGCTCACCGTCCTGACCGTGGCCGACCTCAGCGCCGGCCGCGTGCACGCCGACCGCGCGGTCACCCACGCCCTGCTGCTCGCCGGCGTCGCGTTGGTCGGCACCGTGGCGTGGCGCGGCCGCCGGCGGCGGACCGTGCCCGCCGTCGCCCGCGAGCGGGTGCCGGCGTGAGCCGCCGCCGCACCGCGTGGCCGCTGCTGCTGCTCCTGCTCGGCGCCTGGCTGGTCGCCGGCGTGGGCACGGCCTCGCCGGCCGCCGCCCACGCCGAGCTGGTCAGCACCGACCCGGGGGAGGGGGCCCGGCTGGAGCAGGCGCCGGCCGAGGTCACGCTCACCTTCACCGAGGGGGTCTCCCTGGGGGCCGGCTACGCCCGCGTGCTCGACGCCGCGGGCGAGCGGGTGGACGCCGGCACCGCGACCGTCGAGGGCGCCGCGGTGGTCATCCCGCTGCGCTCGGACCTCGGCGACGACGGCTACCTCGTCACCTACCGCGTGGTCTCGGCCGACTCGCACCCGATCTCCGGGGCCTTCTCGTTCGTGGTCGGCGACGGCGAGCTGGTGCCCGCGGGCACGGCCGGCGACGGCGCCGACACCGACCCGGTCGTCGCCTCGCTGCTCCCGGCCGCCCGCTGGCTGGGCTACGCCGGGCTCGCGCTCGGCGTCGGCGTGCCCGTGCTCCTGGTGGTCGGCTGGCCGGCCGGCTGGCGCTCGCCGCGACTGCACCGCCTGGTCGCCGGGGGGCTGGTCGCGGTCGCCGCCGGCGCGGTGCTCACCTTCGTCCTGCAGGGGCCGTACGCGGCCGGCAGCGGCCTGGGCTCGGTGGCCGACCCGACACTGCTGGGCGCCACGGCGTCCACGGGCAACGGCGCCACCCTGCTGCTGCGGGCCGCGCTCGCCGTCGCGCTGCTGCTGGAGCTGCGGCCCGCCTGGCGCCGGGGGGAGGCGCCCCGCCCGTACCCCCTGGCGGTCGCCGGGGTCCTCGCGCTGGCGCTGGTGCTGGCCACCGCGGCGGTCGGGCACCCCGTGGCCGGACCCTGGCCCGCGCTGGCCGTCGTCGCGGCGACGGTGCACACCGCGGCGATGGCGGTGTGGCTGGGCGGGCTGGTCGGGCTGCTGGCCGGCGTCCTCCGCGAGGACGCGCCGGCCGACGAGCTGGCCCGCGTGCTGCCGCCGTTCTCCCGGCTGGCCGCCGGCTCGGTGACCGCCCTGGTGGTCAGCGGTGTCGTGCAGGCGGTCCGGGAGGTCGGCGCGCCGACCACCCTGGTGACGACGACCTACGGCTGGGTGCTGGTGGCCAAGCTCGCGCTGGTGCTGCTCCTGCTCGCCGCGGCCGGCATCTCGCGGGTGTGGGTGCAGCAGCACCTGGGCCTGACCCGCCCGCGCCCGGCCGGACACCGCCGGGTCACCGCGCACGCCTTCGCGGCCGGCGCCGGCCCGGCCGAGGACCCCGCCGTCGAGTCGGCGGCCGGTGCCCGCGCCGAGGTGCAGGCCGCGGCCGCCGGCGCCGAACGGCCCGCGCTGCGCCGGTCGGTGCTGGCCGAGTTCGTGCTCGCGCTCGTCGTCCTCGGGCTGTCCTCGGTGCTGGTCGGCACTCCGCCGGCGCGGGCCGCGGTGGCCCAGCCGGTGGACGTGACCGAGCCGCTGGAGACCGCCACCGGGACCGAGGGCAGTGTCCAGATCTCGGTCGACCCGGCCACCGCGGGCCCGAACACCCTGCACGTCTACTACTTCGACGAGGCCGGGCAGCTCGCCCAGCCGCTGGACATCCGGGTGTCGGTCACCGAGCCCGCCCAGGAGATCGGCCCCATCGAGGTGGGCCTCGAACCCGCTGGGCCCGGCCACTACGTCGGCGACGGCATGGCCGTCCCCGGCCCCGGCACCTGGACCCTCGCGGTCACCGTCCGGGTCGACGAGTTCACCGCCAGTACAGCCAGCACCACCTTCCCCGTCCGCTGACCCCGCACGACCCCGATCCGACAGGAGACCTGTGTCCACATCCCTGCCCCGGCCGCTCGCCCGGCTGGGCGTCGTCGTCCCGGCCGTGCTCGTCGCACTCGCCGCCGCCGTCGCCGGAGCCGGCGTCGCCTCGGCCCACGTCACCGTCTCCTCGGCCGACGCCGCCCCGGGCGGGTTCGGCAAGCTGACCTTCCGGGTGCCCAACGAGAGCGACACCGCCAGCACCGTGGCGCTGCGCATCTCCGTTCCGGAGGAGTCGGCGCTCGCCTCGCTCCGGGTGCAGCCGATCGCCGGCTGGACGGTCACCATGACCACGTCGGACCTCGCGACGCCGCTGGAGAGCCACGGCGAGCAGATCACCTCCTACGTGTCGGTCATCGAGTTCCGCGCGGTGGACGGCGGCGGCATCCGGCCCGGCGAGTTCCAGGAGTTCGCGCTGTCCGGCGGGCCGTTCCCCGAGAGCGGCGAGCTGACGTTCCCGGCGGTGCAGACCTACAGCGACGGCACCGAGGCCGCCTGGATCGAGCCGACCGTCGACGGCCGGCCCGAGCCCGAGCGCCCCGCCCCGGTGCTCGCCCTGGCCGGTGGCACGTCCGGCAGCGCCGGCGCCACCGAGCCGGCATCGAGCGGCGGCGACACCGCCACCTCCAGCGACGGTGACACCGCCACCTCGAGCGACGGCGACACCGCGTCCTCGACCGAGTCGGTGGCCGACGAGGGCTCGAGCACGGGCACCGTGGCGCTCGTCCTCTCGATCGTCGCCCTGCTGCTGGGCCTCGGCGGCGTCGCCCTCGGGCTGCGGGCGGGGCGTCGTACCGTGTCCTCGTGACCCCGTACCGTCGCAGCCGGCTGGCCGCCCTGGTCGTCTCGACCGGGCTCGCGCTGGCCGGCTGCGGCGGCGCCGCGGCGGAGGAGTCCGGGGGGCACGAGCACACGGCCGGCGCCGCGACCGTCGAGGGCCCCGAGGACCGCTACGCCGGGATCGACCTGGTCGATCCCTACCAGCGGCCCTCGTTCACCCTCACCGACACCGCCGGCCGGGCCTACGACTTCGCCGCCGCGACCGCCGGCACGCCGACGCTGCTGTTCTTCGGCTACACCTCCTGCCCCGACATCTGCCCGGCCACGATGGCCGACGTCGCGGTCGCGCTGCGCGGCCTGGACCCGGCGGTCGCCGAGCGGGTGCAGGTGGTCTTCGTCACCACCGACCCGGCGTTCGACACCCCCGCGGTGCTCGGCGAGTACCTCGGGCGCTTCGACGCCGACCTGCCGAACCGGTTCGTCGGCCTGACCGGCGACCAGGCCGCCGTCGACCAGGCCCAGCTGGCCGCGGGCGTGCCGCTCGCCGAGGACGCCGGCCGGCTGCACTCCTCGCTGCTCCTGCTCTACGGCGCCGATGACCGCGCGCACGTGGCCTTCGACGCCGGCAACACCAGCCGCGACATCGCCGGCGACCTCACCCAGGTGGTCGGGGCGTGAGCCGGGCGCTCGCCCGGTCGCTGGTCGTCGTCCTCGGGGTGCTGGCCACCCTGCTGGTCGCCGGGCCCGCGGTGGCGCACGTGGGCGGCGGGGCCGCGGGCAGTGACTTCGACGCGCGCGTGCTGGCGGTCGAGCCGGCGGTGCCGGGCGTCGAGGTGCGGGTGCTCTCCTTCGGCGACGAGTTCGAGGTGGTCAACACCACCGCGGCCGACGTCGAGGTGCCCGGCTACTCCGAGGAGCCGTACCTGCGGATCGGGCCGGACGGCGTGTGGCGCAACGCCCACAGCCCGGCCACCTACATCAACCTCGACCGCTACGGGCGGACGGCGCTGCCCGCGCACGCCGACCCCGCGGCCGAGCCGGAGTGGGTGCAGGTCTCCACCGAGCCGCAGTACGTCTGGCACGACCACCGCACGCACTGGATGACCGAGGGCGCGCTGCCCCCGGCGGTGGCGGCCGCGCCCGACCGCGCGCACGTCGTCTCCGAGTGGGTGGTGCCGCTGGCCCACGGCGGTACGGAGGTGGCGGTGCGCGGCGAGCTCACCTGGAGCCCGCCGCCGTCACCGTGGCTGGTGTGGCCGCTCTACGCCGCCCTGGTGCTGGCCGCCGTCGCCGCGGGGCTGCTCGCCCGGGGACCGCGGCCGCTGGGCGCTCTGCTGCTGGTCGGAGGGGCCGCCGCGCTGTGGCACGCCGCGGCCACGCCGGAGCCGGCCGCCAGCGTCTCCTCGCACGCCGGCGCGATCGTCTCGGCGCTGCTGCCGGGGCTGACCGCCGTGCTCGTGGCCGGAATCGGGTTCCGCGCCGCCCGCCGGGGCCGCGGCGCCATGACCGGGCTGCTGGCCGTCGTCCTCGGCTGGCTCATGCTGGTGCAGGGGCTGCCCGACGTCGACGTGCTGTGGACCGCCCACGTGGTCTCCGCCGGTCCGGACCTCCTCGCCCGGGCCGCGGTCGCGGTGCTCGTGGCGCTCGGCGCCGGCTGCGTGGTCGGCGGGGTCGCCGCGACCCGCCGGTTCCGCGAGGACCGGCATCCGCACCGACCGGCCGGCGCCTCGCTGCCGGTCGGCTGAGCCGGCGGCCGCCCCCCTTCAGCTGCGGTTGCCCGGTACCGGGTGCAGGTGGCCGCGCGCGGCGAACAGCTCGTTGGCCCGCTCCAGGTCGGCCTCGAAGTCGACCTCCACGGCGGGGAAGCGGGAGATGTCCAGCGGCCGGATCCGCAGACCCTCGGTGAGGATGGCCGTCTCCATGCCGCGCTCGAAGTAGTCCTGCGCGGCGCAGGCGGCCAGGTGCTCGATCAGCACCGGCTTGTCGGCGGCCGACACGTAGTTGATGCCCACCGCCTCGCCCAGGCCGCCGACGACGGTCTTGGACAGTTCGGCGATGCAGCCGTCGGCGTCGAGGGTGTACTTGACCTCCTCGTCGGCGACGGTCGAGGTGTCCACGCACACGAAGCTCTCGTCGGCCCGCAGCGCCGGCAGCGCCATGTCCAGCACCGCCGGGTCGAAGACGACGTCGCCGTTCAGCCAGAGCACCCCGCCGTCGCGGGTCGCGCGCAGGGCACGCAGCAGGCTCTGCGAGGTGTTGGTGACGGCGTAGTCGGGGTTGTAGGCGAACCGGACGTCGGTCGCCGCGGCCATCACCCGGGTGGCCTCGAACCCGACGACGACGGTGACGTCGACCGCCGGGCCGAGGACCGAGCGCAGCCCGTCCAGCTGGCGCTGGAGGATGCTGCGGCCGTCGTGCAGCGGGGTCAGCGGCTTGGGCCAGGGGCGGCCCAGGCGGGTCCCCATCCCCGCGGCGAGGATGACCACCTGCACCGGCTCGGTCCGGGCCCGCGGGGCCGGGACGGCGGGCAGCGTGCGGGTCAGGCCTCCGGTCGCGGCGCGGTCAGCGAGCACGGTCGTCCCCTCCTCGGGTCGTGGTGACGGTCCCCGGGGCGGACGCCGGGACGATCAGGTCGAGGACGCGCTCGGTGGCGGCGCCGTCCTCGAGGTGGCAGAAGGTCTCGCGGAACCGGGCGTAGCGCTCCGCGTACCGGGCGCTGACCGCGTCGAGGTCGGCGAGCGCGTCGACGAGTTCCGTGCTGGTCGACAGCAGCGGCCCGGGGGCGACGTCCTCCAGGTCGAAGTAGAACCCGCGCAGCTCGTCGCGGAAGTACTCCAGATCGTAGGTGAGGAAGAGGATCGGCCGGCCGGTGATGGCGAAGTCGAACATGGTCGACGAGTAGTCGGTGACCAGGACGTCGGCGCCGAGGTAGAGGTCCCGGATGTCGGGGTGGCTGCAGACGTCGCGGACCGGGGAGCCGTCCACGATCTCCAGCCGGTCCATGACCATGTTGTGCAGGCGCAGCAGCAGCACGTGGTCCCCGCCGAGCCGGGTGGTGAAGTCCTCGAGGTCGACGGGGAACTCGAAGTCCTGCGGCCCGGTCTTCTGGAACACCAGGTCGTCGCGCCACGTCGGCGTGTAGAGGACGACGGTCTGGTCGTCGGTGACGCCGAGGTCGGCCCGGACGGCGGCCCGCACCCGGTCCCGCTCGGGGCTGCTGAGCAGGTCGTTGCGCGGGTAGCCGGTCTCGTGGATCACGCCCCGGTAGCCGAACGCCCGCCGCAGCCGCTCGGTGCTGGCCGCGTTCGGCGACAGCAGCAGGTCCCAGCGGGCGATGTCCTGCTCCAGGTAGGCCAGCCGGCCCTCCGGCGCCCAGCGGACGTCGTTGTGGATGCGCTTGAGCGGCGTGCCGTGCCAGGTCTGCAGGTAGGTGGTGCCCGGCCGCTTCTCCCAGTCCAGCGGGATGTGGTCGTTGGAGATGACGAGGTCGGCCTGCTCCAGCGCGGCGATCGACTCCGGGCTGCCGAAGGGGACGGTCGTCACGTCGGCGGGGAAGGTCGCCTGCGTGTGCGGCGCGGACAGCCAGGTGTGGGTGGCGTCGGTCCCGCGCGCGAGCAGGGCCTCGTAGAGGGCCCGTGGGCTGTCGGAGAAGTGGCCGCGGAAGGCCACGTAGACGATCTTCACTTCGCACCGCCCGTGGGGAGCAGGTCGCCGGCCGACCGGCGGGTGAGGACCGGCAGCAGCAGGTCGGCCAGCTGCGGCCAGGAGTCGACGACGACGAGCACGCCGGCGTCGGTGAGGGCAGCGGCGCGCTCGGCCCGCTCCGCCTCGGGGACGAACAGCAGGTTGCCGACCGTGGGACAGCCCGCACGCACCGCGGAGAGGGCGCCGGGCACGGAGTCCTCGACGGCGAGGCCGACCTCGGGCGCGATGCCCAGCTGCTCGCAGGCGTGCAGGTAGACGGCGGGGTCGGGTTTGCCGGTGGGCACCGGGAGGGAGTCCTCGGCGCTGAACCGGACCGCCGGCGGGATCAGCTCGTCCAGACCGGTGGCGGTGAAGCAGGCGGCCAGCCGGGTGAGCGCGCTGGAGCTGACGGCGGCCGGCCGCAGGTGGGCCGCCAGGGCCGTGAGGGCCTCGGTCGTCGGCCCGTGCGGGGTGAGCGTGGCGCCCAGGTGGGCGGTGACCGCGCGCTTCTCCTCGGCGACCCACGGCTCGACGTCGACGTCCGGGCGCCCCGCCTCGGCGGCCAGCCGGCGGGACGTCGTCCGGAAGTTCATGCCCGTCGTCGCCAGCCGCAGCTCCTCGGCGGTGAAGCGCAGGTCCACGCCCAGGGAGGCCAGGAACGCGTTGGTGACCTCCGCCGAGGCGACGAAGGCCGGTTCCTCCGAGGGGAACAGGTTGCCGTCGGCATCGCAGAGCAGGGCCTCGAGGCGCGCGACGAGCGGCTCGGGGAGGGCGGGCATCGAGGGAGTTCCTCCGTGCGGGTGCGGGGTCATCGGGCCAGCGGGACGGTACGGGCCGGTGGCGTGTCGGCGAGGGCGGCGGCCAGGGTGACCCGGACGCCGAGCCGGTCGAGGCGGGCCAGCGCCCGCTCCAGGTCGGTGACGAAACCGGGCACGTCGCCGAGGTCGCCGAACACCGGCCGGACGGACAGCAGCGGCCGCGGGTCGGTGCCGCCCGACCGCGCGAGCGCCTGCAGCTCGTCGGCGCGGGGGTCCTCCATGGGCAGCGGCCGGCCGTCGTCGTCCGTGCCGCGCAGATAGCGGCACCAGCCGGCGACGGCGAGGGTGAGCAACGTCGTCGGCCGGCCGTCGGCCAGCGCCTGGCGCAGCGAGGGCAGCAGGTGGTGCGGCAGCTTGGTGGAGCCGCGCCGGCACAGGCGGGGCAGCCCGTCGGCGATCGCGGGGTTGGCGAACCGCTGCAGGAGCGTGCGCTTGTAGTCGGTGAGGTCGACGCCGTCGGGCTGCGGCAGCAGCGGGGTGACCTCGTCGTCCATCAGCCGGGCGACGTACTCCGCGAAGACGGGGTCGACCATGAGCTCGTCCATGCGGGTGTGGCCGGCCAGCGAGCCGAGGTAGCCCAGCGCGGAGTGGCTGGCGTTGAGCAGCCGCGTCTTCATCAGCTCGTAGTCGCCGACGTCGGCGACGAAGCGGACGCCGACCTCGTCCAGCGGCGGGCGGCCGTTGCTGAAGGTGTCCTCGATGACCCACTGCGAGAACGGTTCGGTGATCACCGGCCAGCGGTCGTCCACGCCGTAGCGCTCCGCGACCGCCGCCCGCTCCTCGGGGGGCGTCTGCGGCGTGATCCGGTCGACCATGCTGCTGGGGAAGGCGACCCGGTCGGTGATCCAGCGGGCCAGCACCTCGTCGCGCAGCCGGGCCAGGCCGACGACGGCCCTGCGGGTGGCGTCGCCGTTGCGGTGCACGTTGTCGCAGGACACGACGGTGAACGCGGGCAGGCCGGCGCGGCGGCGGCGGTCGAGGGCCTCGACGAGGTAGCCGAAGACGGTGCTGGGGGAGTCCCACCCGGCGAGGTCGCGGACGACCTCGGGGTCGGCGGGGTCGAACTCGCCGGTGTGCGGGTCGAGCCGGTAGCCGGCGCCGGTGATCGTGAGGGTGACCATGCGGGTGCGCGGGTCGGCCAGCCGGTCCAGCACCGCAGACGGCGCGTCGGGGGCGAAGAGGTAGTCGACCATCACGCCGACGACGCGGGCGCGCTCACCGTCGGGGCTGCGCTCGATGACGGTGTAGAGGTGGTCCTGCGGGACGAGTGCCTCCTGCATGCCGCGGTGCCGCAGGCCGACCCCCACCACGCCCCAGTCCTGGGAGATGCGCCGCTCGGCGAGCTCGTCGAAGTAGAGGAGCTGGTGGGCGCGGGAGAAGCCGCCGACGCTGAGGTGCACGACGGCGGGGGTGAGGGCGGAGCGGTCGTAGGTCGGCACGGAGAGCCGGGCGCCGTGGCTGCGCAGGGTCTCCTGGCTCAGCGGGCGGATCCGGTGGGAGAGCGGGGGCACGGCGAGGGCCGGCGTGGGGGTGTCCGGGCGGGGCAGTGCTCGGGGACCCGGAAATCGCTGCGGCCTCGTCATGCAGCATCTGCCCTCTCTCGTGCGTGTGGTGCGGTCGCCCCCTCGCCAGCGGTCCCGGTCCGTCGCCTCCGCCGCCGTGGTGCGGGCGGGAGCTACCGGTGGTACAGCGTCGATCATCAGTACACGGGGAAGCCGCTCGTGGCCAATCTGGCTCCCCGTGCGGCGGACCGCAGCGGACGACGACGGGGCGTCGAGGCGCGAGCGGTTTCACGCCGGAGACGAGGAGTAGCCGGGAGCGCCGGGGCCCAAACCGGACGCTCGTCACACGACCGCGTGACGCGGACAGGTGTGGCGCGGGTCACTCGGCGTGTCGTGGCGGACGCGCCGAGCGGTGGGTCACGAACGGGTCACGGAGTGTTTCGATGGGCACAACCCCATCGGGCCCGGCGACGGGCTTTCTCCCCCTCGAGACGGGTAGGTGCATGGCCGGTCGGCGTCGTGCTGCGAGCTCCGGAGCGTCCACGGCTCCCCACGGCCTCCGGGTCGCGCCCACCACCGCGGAGCTCCCCCGCACGTCGGACGTCGCCGGTGGTGCGCGCCGCGCGGACGCGCCGCGGGTGTCCGGTCCCCGGCGCGGGCCGATGCTGCTGGCCGCGGTCGTCGCCGGCGGTCTGCTCGCCGGGGTCACCGGCATCACCGGTGCCTCGGCCGCCGACGGGCCGACGGCGGTGCTCGCCGCGCAGCACCTGCTGACCGGCGAGGAGGACGTCGAGCTCCTGCCCCAGGCCTCCATCTCGGTCGCCGAGGCCGAGGCCCGGCTGGCCGAGGTGGCCGCGTCGCGCGCGGCGCGCGCGGAGGCGGAGGCGGCAGCCGCCGAGGCGGCCCGGGAGGCGGCCCGCCCGAAGGCGGTGCTCCCGGTCGCCGGGGCCCGGTTCACCAGCGGCTTCGGCGGTCGCTGGGGCACCTTCCACTACGGCATCGACCTGGCCGCCCCGATGCGCACGCCGGAGTACGCCGCGATGGACGGCGTCGTCCTGCGGGCCGGCTCGGCCAGCGGGTTCGGCCTGGCCGTCTACATCCTGCACGAGAACGGCGACGTCACCGTCTACGGCCACATGGAGCAGATCCTGGTCGAGCCGGGCCAGTACGTGGAGGCGGGGGAGACCATCGCGCTGCTGGGCAACCGCGGCCAGTCGACCGGCCCGCACCTGCACTTCGAGGTGCACGAGGGCGGCATGGGCGGCGAGCGGGTCAACCCGGTCCCGTGGCTGGAGGAGCGCGGCGTCGAGCTCTGACCTGCGCGTGGTGGGATGCCGCCCGTGGGTTCTGCCGGTGAGGACGCGAACCGGCGGCTGCTGCGCGCCCGGGACGCCATGGACCGCGCCTACGCCGAGCCCCTCGACGTCCCCACCCTGGCCCGGATCGCGCACGTGTCGGAGGCGCACTTCATCCGGACCTTCCGGGCCACGTTCGGCGAGACGCCCAACCGGTACCTGCAGCGGCGCCGGGTGGAGCGGGCGATGTTCCTGCTCCGCTCGACCGACCGGAGCGTGACCGACATCTGCATGGACGTCGGCTTCTCGAGCCTGGGCACCTTCAGCCGGGTGTTCCGGGACGTCGTCGGCGAGCCGCCGTCGCGGTACCGGCGGCGCGGACCGTTGCCGCCCGTGCCGTCCTGCTTCGCGATGGCGTGGCTGCGGCCGAGCAGTTTCGGAGAAGCGCCGGGGCAGTGATCGTCTCTAGCGTCGGACCCATGCTGACCGCGATCACCATCACCCAGATCTACGTCCCCGACCAGGACCAGGCGCTCGACTTCTACGTCGGGAAGCTCGGGTTCGAGGTCCAGTCCGACATGGACTTCGGGCCGATGCGCTGGCTCACCGTGAACCTGCCGGGCCAGCCCGACCGCGCCGTCCTCCTGGAGAAGCCCGGGCCGCCCTCGATGAGCGACGAGAGCGCCGCGCAGGTGCGCGACGCCATCAGCAAGGGCGTGGCCGGCGGGCACCTCTTCTTCGCCTGCGACGACGCCCACAAGACCCACGCCGAGCTCAAGGCCAAGGGGGTGGAGATCACCGAGGAGCCGGTCGACCAGCCCTACGGCATCGACTTCGGCCTGCGCGACCCCTTCGGCAACCACATCCGGATCGCCCAGATGAAGCAGGGCTGACCCGCCCCACCCCCTGCGCCGGAGCGCCGTCGCGGCCCTGTACAGTTGCTCACGGCTCGGACGCACCAGACCGGGCCGATCCGGGGCTGTGGCGCAGCTGGTAGCGCACCACACTGGCAGTGTGGGGGTCAGGGGTTCGAGTCCCCTCAGCTCCACCCCGATGACCAGGCCGTTCTCCCTCAGGGAGAGCGGCCTGCGTCGTTCCTGGTGTCAGCGTGGTGGCCACTGGAGTCAATGCAGTGCCTGTGCGCGACCGAGGTGCCGACGTGCAACCACGACGGCGTCCGGTGCGGGTCGAGCCATCGGTCGAGCGCCAGCATCCCGGCCGCCAGGGCCCGGCCCGGCCGCGACGGTGGTCTCCGTTCTCCGGTCCGCGGCAGGGTCGCTACGGCCTACCCCGGCTCTGGCGGCTCACGCCATGGCCGCCGGTGGGCCAAGGGGGGAACGTAGAGACCGTCCCGTTCTGCGCGGACCGCGGCGAGTGTCCTCGTCGGTGCCCCGAGCTTGACGAGGACGTGCTCCAGGTGGGCGGCCACGGTCCGGGGGGCCACGACGAGCCTGCGAGCGATCTCCTGGTTGGAGTGCCCCTCGACCAGGAGGCCCAGCACCTCCAGTTCCCGCGGGGTCAGTCCGTGCAGGTCTGTCGCCGGTGACAGCAGGGCGACAGCGGTCAGCCCCGGCGGCACGTCCGTGGGCGCCGCCAGGACGCTGACGCGCACATGCCCGCCGGGGGCGTGGGAGCCGCCCACCGGCCAGAGGAACGACGAGTAGACGGTCCCGTCGCCGATCCGCTGACGTGCGACGACCAGGACAGGGGAGGAGGGGACCAGTAGCGCGTCCGCCTGCATGCCAGGCAGCGCCTCGCAGACGCCGTCCGCGTGGAGCACCACGCCGGCCGTGGCGCCCCGGACCAGGCGTGCGGCAAAGAGCAGCGACCGCATCGGGTCGATGCCGTGTGCGAGCACCGGCGCCAGCGCGGCGAGGCGTCGGCGTACTGCAGGGGTGGCAGGTTCCGTGTTGCCGGACAGCAGTGCGACGAACCCGACGTGACGGCCTCCCGGAGCGAACAGCCCGACGGCCAGAGCCTCGTGGATGCCGGCCGGGACAAGGCAGTCCGACCACGTCGCGAGCTCCTGGACGGCGGGGGGCAGATCCGACCGGGTCACCGGCGGGCGGTCCCGATCACCACCCGCGACCTCCATGTCGTGTGCCGTCAGTGGTCCGCCGAGGAAGTCGAGGACGCGGTCGTCCAGGTCGGCACTGGCCAGCGACCAGTAGCTGCTGCTGAAGGGGTTGGGGAGGGCGATCCACGCGGCATCGAACGGGATTGCGCGGCGGAGGACCTCGAGCATGGCCTGCGCGCGCTCAGACGTCGTGCCGGCCGAGGTAGCGGTCTCGGCCAGCAGCAGTTCGCCTGCCCGGTACGACTGCATGTGCCCCCTAGCGAACTCCGCGGTCGCAGACCGATCCCGGTCACGACCGAGCCGACTGCTCGCAAGGCCACAGACCAGGTAGTCATACCGCGGGAAGCGGCATCTCCAGCGCGTGTGCCGTGACGTAGAACCACAGGCGTGTGAGCCGCGGCCTCACGCGCGCTCCTGATGCGCGACGGCGATAGCGTGAGCCGTGGACCTGCGGCAGCTCCGGTACTTCCTCACCGTGGCCGAGGAGCGGCGCTTCGCCGCTGCCGCGCGCCGGTTGCACATCGCCGCTCCGTCGCTCTCGCAGCAGATCCGTGCGCTGGAGCGGGACCTGCGCGTCACGCTGTTCGACCGCACGTCCCGCGGAGCCGAGCTGACGCCCGCGGGACGCATCCTGGCGGAGCGGGCGCGGGTGATCCTGGCCGAGGTCGACCAGGCCCGCCGCGACGTGCGATCCGCGGAGCCGGACCGTAGGGAGCAGGTGGCCCTGCGGGTCTGCACCATGGCGGAGCGGGTGCTCGACGGCCCGCTGCGAACGCTGGGACTGGCGATCCCGGGCGTCGAGGTGTCCGTGATGTCCACCCCGGGGGACGACGCCGTCGAGGCGGTCCGGCAGGCGCGGGCCGACGCAGCGGTCGTCTGGAGCCGGCCCCAGGAGCACCGTGACCTCGACGGTGTCGTCCTCGGCTCGGTGCTGTTCGGGATCGTCCTGCCGCAGGGACATCCGCTCGCCGACCGGGCGGAGATCCCGGTCGCCGGTCTCGACCACGAATCCGCGGTGATGTTCCCGTGGTCGCCCTTCGCCGGCATCTGGCAGCGCACCGTCGACCACCTGCTGCCGAAGGGAGCGCAGCCCGGGCAGGTCGTCGTCGAGCCGGACCTCATCAACAGCCCCGAGGCGATGCTGCGGGCGGTCGCAGCCGGGTCCGGCGTCGCCCCGGGGATCCTCGGGGTCGCCGAGCACATGGACGTGAGCGGGATCGTCGTGCTGCCGCTCGATCCCCCCTTGCTCCTCGATCTGGAGGTCGTCTGGCGCCGCCCGGCCCGCCCCGCCGTCCGCAGCCTCGTCGACTTCCTGGTCGCGGCGGTGGACGACCCGGAGGTTCTCGTCTCGGCTCCCCGTCCTCGCCCCGGGGGCGGGGGCGGTCAGGGCTTCAGGACCACCTTCTCGCAGCCGTCCGCCTTGTTCTTGAAGATGTCGTAGCCGTGCGGTGCCTCGGCCAGGGGCAGCCGGTGGGTGATCACCCGGGTCGGGTCGATCTCGCCTCGCTCGATCCGGTCCAGCAGCGGGCGCATGTACCGCTGCACGTGGCACTGGCCGGTGCGCAGGGTGAGTGATCGGTTCATCCAGGCGCCGGCCGGGAACTTGTCGACCAGCCCGCCGTAGACGCCGATGACCGAGACGATCCCGCCGCTGCGGCCGGACAGGATCGCCTGGCGCAGGGCATGTGGCCGGTCCGTCTCCGAGCGGACCGCCTGCTTGAGCCGGTCGTAGAGGTGCACGTGGGCGGCTCCGTGCGTGGCCTCCATGCCGACGGCGTCGATGCACTTGTCCGGCCCACGCCCACCGGTCAGCTCCAGGAGCGCGGAGCGGACGTCGGTGTCGGAGTAGTCGATCGTCCGGTAGCCCTGGGATGCGGCCATCTCGAGGCGGTAGGGGACGTCGTCGATGGCGATCACCATGGCCGCGCCGAGCACGCGGGCGCTGTCCATCGCGAACTGGCCCACGGGCCCGGCACCCCAGACGGCGACGACGTCGCCGTCCTGGATGTCGCACATCTCCGCGCCCATGTAGCCGGTGGGCAGGATGTCCGACAGGAACAGCACCTGCTCGTCGGCGAGGTCGCTCTCGATGCGGATCGGGCCGACATCGGCGAACGGCACCCGGGCGTACTCGGCCTGCCCGCCGGTGAGGTGCGAGTAACCGAAGATCCCGGCGACGGGGTGCCCGAACATCTTCTCGGCGACGCCGGCGTTGGGGTTGGTTTTCTCCTCCGGTGCCGGCTCGGGGCGGAGGGACGCGGCCGCCATGGCATCCATCGGGGACCACCGGCAGAGCGACCCATTCCGGATCGATCGAATTCCGGGGTCGCTCGGTATCGGCATGTCTGCCGATACCGGCCCCACGGTGGGCCGGGTGTGATCAGGGTCCCGGCCCGAGCACGGAACGGTGGGGCACATCCGCGACGAAGGAGTCAGCATGAAGGCAGTCGTCTACGAGGGCCCGCGGCAGGTCAGCGTCAAGGACGTACCGGACGCGCGGATCGAGCGGCCGACCGACGTCCTGGTGCGGATCACCTCGGCGAACATCTGCGGCTCGGACCTGCACATGTACGAGGGCCGGACCGATTTCGAGACCGGCCGCTGGTTCGGGCACGAGAACCTCGGCCAGGTGGTCGAGGTCGGCGACGGGATCGACAAGGTGCAGGTGGGCGACTGGGTGGTCCTGCCGTTCAACATCGCCTGTGGACACTGCAAGAACTGCGAGCGCCAGCTGACGAACTACTGCCTGACCGCGCAGCCGAAGCAGGAGTGGGCGGGCGCCGCGTACGGCTTCGCCGACATGGGCCCGTACGGCGGGGGACAGGCCGAACTGCTGCGCGTGCCCTGGGGCGACTTCAACTGCCTGCGGCTGGGCGAGGACGCCGAGCAGCGGCAGACCGACTACGTGATGCTCGCCGACATCTTCCCGACCGGCTACCACGCCACGGAGATGGCCGGCGTCAAGCCCGGCGACCAGACGGTCATCTACGGCGCCGGCCCGGTCGGCCTGATGGCGGCGCTCTCGGCGACCATCCGCGGGGCGAGCAAGGTGATGGTCGTCGACCGGCAGCCCGACCGGCTCAAGCTGGCCGAGTCGATCGGGGCGATCGCCATCGACGACTCGAAGGTCGACCCGGTCCAGGCCGTCCTGGAGCAGACGATGGGGCTGGGCGCGGACAACGGCTGCGAGTGCGTCGGCTACCAGGCGCACGAGCCCGACGGCCAGGAGCAGGCCAACCTCACGATGAACCGGCTGGTCGCCTCCGTGCGCTTCACCGGGACGATCGGCGTCGTCGGGGTGTTCATCCCCCAGGACCCCGGGGCCAGCGACGAGCTGGCCAAGCAGGGCAAGCTCGCCTTCGACTTCGGCATGTTCTGGTTCAAGGGCCAGAAGCTGGGCAGCGGGCAGGCGCCGGTCAAGAAGTACAACCGGCAGCTGCGCGACCTGATCGCCGGGGGCAAGGCCGAGCCGTCGTTCATCGTCAGCCACGAACTGCCGCTGGACCAGGCGCCGGAGGCCTACGAGCACTTCGACAAGCGGACCGACGGCTGGACCAAGGTCGTCCTGCACCCGGCGGGGAGCTGACATGGCCGGGGAGCTGAACGGACGGCGGGTGGCGATCCTGGCCGCCGACGGCGTGGAGCGGGTGGAGCTGGAGACGCCGCGGCAGGCCCTGGAGGACGCCGGTGCACGCACCGACGTCGTCTCGATCACGAGCGGCGAGATCCTGGCGCGCAACCAGGACCTCGAGGACGCCGGGACCTTCGGCGTCGACCGTCTCGTCGGGGCCGCCTCCGTCGACGACTACGACGCGCTGCTGCTGCCCGGGGGGACGGTGAACCCGGACAAGCTGCGGATGGAGCCGGCCGCCGTGGCCTTCGTCCGCGACTTCGTCCAGTCCGGCAAGCCGGTCGCCTCGATCTGCCACGGCCCGTGGAACTTCGTCGAGGCCGACGTCGCGCGCGGCCGCCGGCTGACGTCGTGGCCGAGCGTGCGCACCGACCTGCGCAACGCCGGGGCGGAGGTGGTCGACGAGGAGGTCGTCACCGACGGCAACATCACCACGAGCCGGTCGCCGGACGACCTGCCGGCCTTCTGCGAGCGCATCGTGCAGGAGTTCGCCCGCGCCCCGCAGCCCGCCGGGGCGGGGGGCCGGGCATGACGTCCTCGATCGGGAACGTGGCGTCCGTCGCCGCTCGCGCCGGGGGGACCGTCGTCCGCCAGGTGCGGTCGGTCATCGACCCGTCCGCCGCCCGGCCGGCGGGCGCGGGTCAGCCGGCCTCCGGGTGGCTCGCGGTGACCGTGTTCCGCGAGCCGTCCGACGTCGACGCCGCGGCGCTGCCCGCCCCCCTGGCCGAGTTCGGCGACCGGATCGAGGTCCGCGTCCGGCCGGCTGCCGGCGGCAAGGGCACCGAGCTGTCGGCCCGGCTGCGCGACCGGCCGTCGTCGGGCACCGCCGCGAGCCGGCTCAGCGGCAGCGACCCGCAGGCCGACCTGCGGTCTGCGCTGCGCCGGGCCAAGCAGCTCATCGAGGTGGGCGAGGTCCTCGTGGTCGACCCCGCACCGCACGGCAAGCGGACGGCGTCCCCCGGCGGCGTGCTCCTGGAGGCGTGGACCAGGGTGGCGCCCAAGGCGGGCGTGCGGTGAAGGCGGTCACCTGGCGCGGGGTCAACGAGATCGGCGTCGAGGACGTCCCCGAGCCGACGATCCTCAACGACCACGACATCATCCTCGAGGTCGGGCTGTCCGCGACCTGCGGCTCGGACCTGCACCTGATGGGCGGCTACATCCCCGCCATGCGGGCAGGGGACGTGCTCGGGCACGAGTTCATGGGCACGGTCGCCGAGGTCGGCCCCGGCGTCACGAAGCACCAGGTGGGTGATCGCGTGGTCGTGGTCTCCTTCACCAGCTGCGGGCAGTGCTGGTACTGCAAGCAGGGGCTGTGGTCGCTGTGCGACAACGGCAATCCCAACCCCGGCATCACAGAGGCGCTGTGGGGTCAGGCCATCGGCGGCTGCTACGGGTACTCCCACGCGCTGGGTGGTTGGGCGGGCAGTCACGCGCCCTACATCCGGGTTCCGTACGCCGACCAGGGGGCGTTCGCCATCCCCGACGGCGTCTCCGACGAGCGGGCGCTGTTCGCCTCCGACGCCGCACCCACGGGCTGGACCGGGGCGGACCAGGCCGGCGTGAAACCGGGCGACGTCGTCGCGGTCTGGGGAGCCGGGGGAGTGGGTCAGATGGCCGCCCGCGCGGCGATGCTCATGGGCGCCGAGCAGGTCGTCGTCATCGACCGGTACGACAACCGGCTCCAGCAGGTCCGCACGCACGTCGGGGCGGAGACCCTCGACTACGAGGAGGTCGACGTCCCCGCGGAGCTGCGCGAGATGACCGGTGGCCGGGGCCCGGACGTCTGCATCGAGGCGGTCGGCATGGAGGCGCACAGCCCGGGGCCTCAGTACCTCTACGACCAGGTCAAGCAGCAGATGCGGCTGCAGACCGACCGACCCACCGCGGTGCGCGAGGCGATCTACGCCTGCCGCAAGGGCGGGACGGTGTTCACCCTCGGCGTCTTCGCCGGTCTGGTGGACAAGTTCCCCCTCGGCGCGGTGATGAACAAGGCGCTGACCCTGCGCGGCGCCCAGCAGCACGGGCACCGCTACATCCCGGAGATCCTCGACCGCATGAGCCGGGACGAGGTGAAGACAGAGCACCTCGCGACCCACGTGATGTCGCTCGACGACGGGCCGAAGGGCTACCGCATGTTCAAGGACAAGGAGGACGGGTGCGTCGGTGCTGTGTTCCGTCCTGGTGCGTGAGGCGCCGACGGGCGGACCGCCCAGGGCCGGGACATAGAGCCGGACGGTGGGCCGGCGCGGGGCCCTCGCCGGCCCGCTGCGGGGCTACCGGGTGAGCGCCCCACCCGGTAGGTCGACGGTGG
Source organism: Geodermatophilus sp. CPCC 205506 (assembly GCF_051383635.1). Lineage (NCBI taxonomy): Bacteria > Bacillati > Actinomycetota > Actinomycetes > Geodermatophilales > Geodermatophilaceae > Geodermatophilus > Geodermatophilus sp. CPCC 205506. The sequence continues at coordinate 66,828 of NZ_JALPKP010000009.1, forward strand.
AGGCGGGCCCGCGGCCGACGATCCTGTCGTGGCGCCGTCTACTGATCTGTCTCGGCGCGGGCCTCGTCGCGGCCGGACTGACCACGGTTGGCGGCGTCCCCGAGATCGCCGTGCTCGTCGGCTGGGCCGTCGCCGCCGGCGGCCTGCTGATCTGGGTGTGGCGGATCAGCTGGCCGCGCGACTCGGAGGGGACGAAACGGCTGGCCGAGGAGGAGGGGCAGACCCGGGTCACGGACACGGCCGTGCTGGTCGCGGCCGTGGCCAGCCTCGCCGCCGTCGTGGAGGGTCTCGTCCGCTCCGGCTCGGGGGACGCCGTCGGCGTCGCCACCGTGGTGCTCGGCGTCCTGGTCGTGATCCTGTCGTGGGCGCTGGTCAACACGGTCTTCGCCCTGAAGTACGCGCGCGGGTACTACTCCGGCGGGGACGGCGGCATCGAGTTCGGCCAGGAGGAACCGCCCGCGTACAGCGACTTCGCCTACGTCGCCTTCACCGTGGGGATGAGCTTCGCGGTGCCGGATACCCAGATCGCGGACACGTCGATCCGCAAGGTCGCCCTCGGGCACGCTCTGCTGTCCTACCTGTTCGGGACGGTCGTCATCGCAGTGGCCGTCAATCTCGTCACCAACCTGGGGCAGCAGGGATAGGCACCGGCCGGCCGCGCCGCGGGACGTCCCGGTCTGCTGCCCGGAGACGAGCCGCACCCTCCCGCGCAGATCCTCGCCGCAGATCCTCGGCGTTGGCTGAGGGCCGCCCCGAGCGCTCACCGGCGCCCGGTCCGCGTCGGACGGCTCAACCCCGGCGGGATGCGCAGCCCGCTGCGCAGCGCCCGCGTGGCAACGGCGGTGAGGCCGGGGGCGTCCAGGGCGACCTCGGCCCGGCGGAGGGCCTCTGTCGTGGTACGCGAGTCGACGTGGAGAGCCGCGGCGAGCGCGGGGACCGGCGTCGTGCCGGCCACCAGTTGCCCCAGGACCCGGAGATCGAGGGGGGTGAGACCGCGCAGGTTCCCAGGGGAGGACAGCAGCACTGCGGCCGACAGGTGATCGAGGTCGGGGAGGGCGCAATCCAGTGCGGTGATCCGCACCAGCCGTTCGCCGTCCGGGCCCGCCACGGGGGCGAGGAATGCGGTGTAGGGGCCCCCGGCGGACAGCTCCTGCGTGGCCGCGGCGAGGATCGGCGAGTCGGGGGCCAACAGGCGGTCGTCGGGTAGCCCGGGCAGAGTGAGGGCGTCCCCACCGCGGGTGAGCACCACTCCGGCCTCGGCGGTCCCGACGATCCTGGCGGTCGTGGCGATCTCCTGCGTCCGGTCCAGGTCGTCCGCGATCACTCCGGTGACGGCGCCGAGGATCTGCCGGTCGGCCAGGCTCAGGCGCGCCGGGTCCTCGGCGAGGAGGCTGAGGAAGCCCACGTGCCGCCCGGTCGAGGCGAACAGTGCGCCGGCGATGCCGCCGCGGAACCCTGCCGGGAGCAGGTGCTCGGCCCAGGCGCATATCTCGGGGAGGGGCACGGGCAACTCGCTGGCCAGCACCGGGCGCTGGGCGCTGTTGAGCCCGAGGTGCTCGAGCTCGGCGTCGGCCCCTGGGGACTCGAAGTAGCGGCGCAGGGGTTCGGCTGTGCCTGTGGTGGCCAGAGGGACGTGTCGACGTCGTTCGGGATCGCGGACGGCGAGCCACCCCGCGTCGAAGGGCAGGATCCGGCCCAGCGCCTCGAGGATCTCCAAGGCGCGCTCGTTCAGGCCCTCCGCCATGGTGCCGACGTCGGCCAACTCATCCTGCAGGCGCACGAGGTCCGGGTCGCACTTCATCACTGCGCCTCCCCTCGGGCGAGCCCTGGCACACACGGTAAGTGGCCTGCCTGGTCAACCCGTCCCGCCGCCAAGGTGCACGCGTCGATGTCACGCGCCTGCTGCCGGCTGGTGAAGATGGTGAAGATGGTGAGGGTCGAGTCGGCCGGATCCGCAGCGGCGGCCGTGACGTACCGGGGATGGTGCGGATCGGCCATGCCAGTTACGCGCCGTCGAACGCGACGGGACGGCGCAGCACGGCGAGCATCTGCCCGGCGCGACGGGGAGGAGCGGGCGACGACGCGGCGATCTCCGCCACGTCCCGGCCCGCGACCGCGTTATCCGTCATAGGTGACCTCCGGAATGGCGATGTGCGGCCCGGGTACCGCTCCCACCCGGGCGCTCCCGCGGCCTCGATGAACGTCGCATACTTGATCACCGGGCTCCTCCTGACCTGGTGCCGTCCTGCTCCTCCGGCCCTCGGCCGTCGGCCGGTGCCTCGGTGCCTCGGCGCCTCGGCGCCTCGGCGCCGAGGAGCTCAGGCCATCGGCCCGACCAGCTCCCGGTACTCCTGCGGCAGCTGGGAGAGGACGTCGTCGAACTCCCCGGGCGTTACCGCTTCCCGCACCGTGATCAGGACGGCGGCGGCCCCGGTCCTGGCCTCGTCCGGACCGACGTCCCCCCGTTCCGCGACCCGGCGCACGAACTCGTCCACCCCGAACGCCTCCGCCTCTTCGCGCGGTGGGCGCAGGTCGTCCTGGAGCCCGCCCGGGAGCTGCGCGGCGAGTGTTCGATCCGCTCCGCCGTCTCCTCGGGTATCCCGGCTCGCTGGGCCGTCGTCCGCGTGAAAGTCGCGTAGTCCATGTCCGCTCCCTGAGGCACCGTCCGGCGCCGGTCGTGGGATTCAGTCGTGCGACCGCGGGTGAGACGCTAGGACCGTTCATGGCGCCTGGGCATCGGTCGATCGGCCGATGTCCCGCTCCGGGGACGGCCGCTACGTCGTGCCCGCGCTCCGGCGCTGATGGTGCTTCGGCGTCCTGACGGTGGTCCGGCGCGGGATGGGCATCGCGTGCGGTCCGCTGGCCTGCATCGCCCGGACGCTGTTCGGGGACGTCGCAGTCGCCACCCTCGACGGGGCGCCGACGTGGCAACTCGGCGTCGCGACCAGGGACGAGGCCCTCCGAGGGGCTGCCGGTCGCGCGATTTCTGGACGTCTACCAGCGCCAGCGTCGGGAACGCGCCGGGGCCTCATCTGTGGCAGGGACCCGTTGCGGGCCATCGCCCGCGCCGATCGGCCCATCGGCATCCGATGCGGTCGTCCGGCTCCCCAGCGGTGCGACTCACCCGAATTGCGGAACAGAGTCAATCGGAACCGTCGATCAGCCGATACGCCGATGTGACCCTCGACCAGGCTCCCTCGACGCTGCCCCGCAGCCTCCACGAGGCACTGTTCATCCACGCTCTCGACGGGGTGCTGATCACCTCGGCCGACGGGCGCACCCTCGGCGCGAACGCGAGGGCCTGCGAGCTGCTCGGCCGGACGGAACTCGAGCTGGTCGAGCTCGGCCGGGACGGGATCGTCGACCGGCGTGACCGCCGGTGGAGGGAGGCGTTGGAGACCCGGGCCCGGGAGGGCGCGTTCCGCGGGGTGTTCCGGTTGCGCCGCAGCGACGGATCCACGTTCCCCGCCGAGGTCAGCACCGCCACCTTCCTCGACGGGGACTCGCCACGGGCGTACGTGTCCTTCCGGGACGTGAGCACGGCGGAGGCCGAGGCGGCGCGGGTCGAGGCGACCACCCGAAGGGCGGCCGAGGTCATCGACAGCCTCGAGTCCATCAGCGACATGTACATCGGCGTCGACGCCGACTGGCGGATGACGTACATCAACGCGCAGGCCGAGGCCCGGCTGGGCGTCTCCCGCGACGAGGTCGTGGGCAAGGACATCTGGGCCCGGTTCCCCGCCCTGCTCGGCACCGTGTTCGAGGAGACCTACCGCCAGGTTGCGGGCACCGGACGGACTGCCACGTTCGAGGCGTGCTACGACAAGGCGGAGCTGTGGTGCGAGGCCCGCGTGTACCCCCTGCGCCGGGGCGGGATCGCCGTCTACTTCCGGGACGTCTCCGAGCGGCGGGCCATGGAGCAGGAGCGGGAACGGCTGCTGACCGCCGAGCGGGCCGCCCGCGCGGCAGCCGAGCGGGCGCAGCGAGACCTGGCCCACCGGGCCACGCACGACGAGCTGACCGGTCTGCTCAACCGCGCCGGGATGCTGCAGGAGGTGGACCGGGTCCTCGCCGGACAGCCAGAGGCCCGTCTCACCGTCGCCTTCATCGATCTGGACCGGTTCAAGCTGGTCAACGACAGCCTGGGGCACGGCGTCGGGGACTGCGTGCTGAGCGAGTTCGCACGACGTCTCGCCGCCCTGGCGGGTCCGGCCGATCCGGTGGCCCGCTTCGGTGGTGACGAGTTCGTGGTGGTGCTGGTCGACCGCTCCGCCGAGGAGGCCGCCCGGTTCGCCCAGCAGGTCATCGGGGCCAGCCGGGAGCCGGTCGAGGTGGGTGCGCGCCTCCTCGTCACCGTCAGCGTCGGGTTGGCCACGGCAGCCGGCCCGGCCGAGCTCGACATCCTGCTCCGGGAGGCCGACGCGGCGCTCTACCGCGCCAAGGACACCGGACGGGCACGGGTCGTCTGGTTCGACGAGCAGATGCACGTGGAGTCGGTGCGCCGGGTGGAGATCGAGAACGACCTGCGCCACGCCCTGGACGGGGACGAACTGCTCGTGGAGTACCAGCCCGCCTTCGACCTCCGGGTCGAGCGGATCTGCCACGTGGAGGCGCTGGTCCGCTGGCGGCATCCCGCCCGTGGCCTCGTCGGCCCGCAGGAGTTCATCCCGGTCGCCGAGGAGACGGGGCTCATCCACCGCATCGGCGAGCGGGTCCTCGCCCGAGCGATCGAGCAGGCCGGCCGGTGGGCGCACCTCCCGCAGCTCCGGGTGTGGGTCAACGTCTCTCCGCAGCAGCTGGTCGACCGGGAGTTCCCCGCCCGGCTCGCCGCCCAGCTGGACCGTGCCGGGCTGCCCACGGAGCGCCTCGGGATCGAGGTCACCGAGTCGGCGCTCGCCGACTGCTCCGGCGTGAGAGAGGTGCTGGACCGGATGCACGACCGGGGGGTGGCGATCGCCGTGGACGACTTCGGGACCGGCTACAGCTCGCTGGCGCGCCTGAAGGAGTTCCCGGTCGACGTCATCAAGGTGGACAAGTCCTTCGTCCACGACCTCGGGACGGCTCGCGGCGAGGCGTTGGTGGCCGGCATCGTGACGTTGGCGCGCGCCATCGGCGCGCACGTCATCGCGGAGGGGGTCGAGACCCTGCCGCAGCTGAGCGCCCTCAGCGCGCTCGGGGTCGACTCCGCCAGCGGGTACCTGCTCGCCCGGCCCTCCGCGCCCGAGCACCTGCCCCTGACGATCCCCACCGAGGCGTCCTTCCGTTGGCGGGCCGGCCTGCACCCGACCGTGGCACGAGTCGCCGGAACGTCGTGGTCGAGGAGCTGGTGAGCGCGCCGGAGCTTCCGAGGCGGGCGCCCGCTATCCCGGGATGGGCGCGGCGGGCCGGACGGCGGTGTCCGGCGTGCCGGTGTCCAGGCGGACGGCGGTGGTGACGTCGGCTCCCGACCCGATGCCCTCGGCGTCGGGCGTGAGCGCGGCGGTGATGTCCTCCTCGTCCTCGTAGGCCCGGTGGACCGCGGCGGTCAGCAGCCGCAGCTGGCGGTCCAGCGGGGCCTGCCGGTCGGGCGGGGCGACGCCCTTGAGGTCCTCCAGCGCCGCGGACAGCCGGCGGGTCACCTGCGGTGAGGCCGCGCCGGCCAGCCGGATCTCGTCGAAGGCGAGCCGCACGTAGCCGTCCCAGGACAGGGTGCGCTCGACCAGCCGGACCACGCCGTCCTCGTCCCGGTGCTCGCCCGCGGGGAGCGGGCGCACGGCGAGCTGGCGCAGCAGGTCGTGCAGCCGGTGCAGCGCCTGCAGGGTCGTCGTCGGGTCGTTGAACGGCTGAGCGATGGACCGCTCCGCGACGTCGACCAGTTTGCGCAGACCGTAGGGCGGGTCCTCCGTGTGCACGCGCTCGGGGCCCACGAGGACCAGCCGCGCGATCTCCTCGGCCCGCAGCCGCGCGGCCGGCCCGGCGACGTCCCCCGCCCGCCGGGGGCCGGGGTGCACGCGGAACAGCGGTGCCCCGCCCGGCACGAAGTCGCCGACCACGGGCACCAGTTCGAGGACGCAGTCGGCGCGGCGCGCGGCGGCGACCAGCCCGGCGCGGTCGATCCGGACGATACTGCCCGGCTCCCGCGCGGGGACCACGTCCGGGTCGGCGCCCGCCCCCTGCGCCGGTCGGGGCACGGCGGGGAAGGATGACTCGATGAGGTCGCGGGTGCGGTCGCCGACCAGGTCGATCAGGCCCGTCGCCCGCATGGTCTGCCCGGAGTGGTGCACGAAGAGGATCAGCGTCACCAGGCTGGCGACCATCAGCCCGTGGGCCAGCACCACCGACAGGCCGGGAACGGAGCCGGTGTCCGAACCGCGGATCTCCCGGATGGTGAGCACGGCGACGACGAACGTCGCCCCGAACAGACCGATCGCCAGCTGGCTGAACCGGTCGGACAGCAGCGCGGCCACGATCCGCGGGGAGAACTGGCCCATCGCCAGCTGCACCACCACCAGCGTCACCGTGAGCACGAGGCTGGTCAGCGAGACCATCCCGGTGGCGAACACCGACAGGATCGTCTGCGCGTCACCGGGCGTTCCCGTCACGCTCTGCGGGACCAGGGTGTAGCCCGACCGGCGGTCGAGCCAGAGCGTGCCGAGGGCGAGCAGCACGCCGGCCAGGACGCACAGCAGGGGGACCACCCACAGGCTGGTCCGAAGGGCGTGCACGAAGCGGGTGAGGCGCATCGGGCCTCTCTGTGGCTCGGACCGGCGGGCCGGCCGGTGTGATCGCGAGGGTGTGTTCTCCACCGTGGCAGGTCGCCCGTGGGGGCGGCCCCCTCTCATCACACCCTCTTCCCTCCCGGGGCGCCTCGGCAGGATGACCGATGGAGATCCCGACCCGGGACGAGTAAGGCAGTAGGGGACCACGCCTCTCCCCGGGACGGACGAGCGATGACCAGCGGACACTTCCCAGGCCCCTACGGCAGCCCCTTCGACGACTTCTTCGCCCGCTACATGGGCGGCGCTCGCCCGCCCCGCCAGCGCGTCGACATCACCCAGTTCCTCAGTGATCAGGCCCGCGAGCTGGTGAACGCGGCCGCGCGCCGGGCCGTCGAGGTGGGCAGCCCGGACCTCGACACCGACCACCTGCTGTGGGCGATGACCGGGGAGGAGCCCACCCGGCAGCTGATCAGCCGCGCGGGCGCCGACCCGGCGCAACTCCGCGCCGAGCTCGACGGCGTGCCGCGCCGTGGCGAGCCGCGCGCCGAGACGCCGGCCCTCACTCCCGCGGCCAAGCGCGCCCTCCTCGACGCCCACCAGATCTCCCGCGCGCTGGGCTCCACCTACATCGGTCCCGAACACCTGCTGTTCGCGCTGGCGGTCAACCCGGACTCGCCGGGCGGTCGGATCCTGCGCCAGCGGGGCGTCACGCCGGAGGCCCTGCAGCAGGCCGTCAGCGGCGCAGGCGGCGGGCAGGGCGGGGCCGGCCGGCCCCCGTCGAGCACCCCGACGCTGGACGAGTACGGCCGCGACCTGACCGCGATGGCCCGCAACGGGGAGATCGACCCGGTGATCGGCCGGGAGCAGGAGATCGAGCAGACCGTCGAGGTGCTCTCCCGGCGGCGGAAGAACAATCCCGTGCTCATCGGGGAGGCCGGTGTCGGGAAGACCGCGATCGTCGAGGGGATCGCCGCCCAGATCGCCGAGGGCGACGTCCCGGAGACCCTCCGCGGCCGCCGGGTGGTGGAGATCGACCTGACCGGACTGGTCGCCGGCACCCGCTACCGCGGCGACTTCGAGGAGCGGCTGAAGAAGGTCATCGACGAGATCCGCGAGCACAGCGACGAGGTCATCGCGTTCATCGACGAGCTGCACACCGTCGTCGGGGCAGGCGCCTCCGAGGGGTCCGGCGGTGCCGGCAACATGCTCAAGCCGGCCCTCGCCCGCGGAGAGCTGCACATCATCGGCGCCACGACCCTGGACGAGTACCGGCGCAACATCGAGAAGGACGCCGCGCTGGAGCGCCGTTTCCAGCCCATTCTGGTGGCCGAGCCCAGCATCGAGGACACGGTGCAGATCCTCTGCGGCCTGCGCGACCGCTACGAGGCCCACCACCAGGTGCGGTTCACCGACGAGGCCGTCGTCGCGGCCGTGGAGCTCTCCGACCGCTACATCACCGACCGGCACCTGCCCGACAAGGCGATCGACCTCATCGACCAGGCAGGAGCCCGCGTGCGCCGCCGGGTGAAGACGCCCCCGACCGACCTGCGCGGCCTGGAACACGAGCTCGAGCGGTGGCAGCGGGAGAAGGCCCAGGCGGTCGCGGCCGAGCAGTACGAGCGCGCCTCCGAACTGCGCGACCACGTCGCCGAGGCCCAGCAGCGCCTCGACCGGGCCCGGGACGGCGGCGGGGAGGGTTCGGGCGTCCCCGAGGTCGGCGTCGAGGAGATCGCCGAGGTGGTGTCCCGGGCCACCGGCATCCCTGTCAGCCAGCTCACCCAGGAGGAGATGGAGCGGCTGCTCGGTCTCGAGCAGCGCCTGCACGAGCGGGTGATCGGGCAGGACGAGGCGGTCGAGGTCGTCGCCGAGGCTGTGCGCCGCTCCCGCGTCGGCCTCGGTGATCCGGACCGGCCGATCGGCAGCTTCCTCTTCCTGGGCCCGACCGGCGTGGGCAAGACCGAGTTGGCGCGGGCCCTCGCCGAGGCGCTGTTCGGTGACGAGGACCGGATGATCCGGCTGGACATGAGCGAGTTCCAGGAGCGGCACACGGTCAGCCGGCTGGTCGGGTCCCCGCCCGGCTACGTGGGGTACGAAGACGCCGGACAACTGACCGAGGCGGTGCGCCGTCGGCCGTACTCGGTGGTGCTCTTCGACGAGATCGAGAAGGCCCACCCCGACGTCTTCAACACCCTGCTGCAGGTGCTCGACGACGGCCGGCTGACCGACTCCCAAGGCAGGTCCGTGGACTTCCGCAACACCGTGATCATCATGACCAGCAACCTCGGGTCGGAGCTGATCGTCGGGCAGCGCGGCCCGCTCGGGTTCGGCAGCAGCAGCGCGCACGCGGCCAACGCCGACGTGCGCGACCAGGTGATGCGCCGGCTGCGGGAGGCATTTCGGCCGGAGTTCTTGAACCGGATCGACGAGATCGTCGTCTTCCAGCAGCTGGACAACACCCAGCTGGAGCGGATCACCGACCTGTTGCTCGACGAGACCCGCCGGAGACTACGGGCCCAGGGCATCGAGGTCGACTTCACTCCGGAGGCGGTCAGCTGGCTCGCCCAGCGCGGGTTCGAACCGCACTTCGGCGCTCGTCCACTGCGCCGGGCCATCCAGCGCGAGGTGGACAACCGGCTCGCCCGATTGATGCTCGACGGCCGGGTGCACAGCGGCCATCGGGTGCGCGTCGTGGTCCGGGACGGTGACCTCGACCTCGAGGTGGAGGATGTGCGGGAGGCGGAGTCGGCGCAGGCGTGAGCGGGGCAGCGCACAGCGACCTTCCAGGAATAGCCATTCGGGTGAGCCGGTTGTTGATGAGGCGTAGTGGGCGGAGCCAGGGGAGACGCATTGGATTCAGAGCCGTTGGGTCGGTTCGCCGTGGCGCGGACCTCCGACCTCGACGAGACGATGAACGCACTGCAGTCGACGTTCCTACCGCTCCACATGCAACTGCGGGAATCCACCGGCACCCGAGTTCTCGACTCTGCGTTGAATGCGGTCCGGATAGGCGACGCCACGGTCAGCTATGCCTGGCTGAGTCGCTCCGTGCAGATTGACACAGCCGAGGCGCAGAACTTCCACGTGAACATCCCGCTCGCCGGCGGCACCGTTTCCCGATCAGGCCGCCTGGAGCGGGTGATCTCCACGCCGGACCGCGCAGCCGTCTTCATGCCCGGCCTGCCCGCCACCATCGAGTGGCGTGCCGGCTGCGGGCAGTTCTGCCTGATGATCTCGCCCCATGTGCTCCAACAAGAGCTAGAGGCGATGTTGGACCAACCCATAGTCAAGCCCATTAACTTCGCCCCTGCGATGAACCTCGCCACCGACGGGGGCAGAGCGTGGATGGAGTCGCTCCGACTGATCGACCGCCAAGCGGGCCACGCGCAAGGCCTGCTTGACCATCCTCTGGCAGCGGCCAACCTCGAGCGGATCCTCGTGGACGGGCTGTTGCTCGCCCAGCCCCACAACTACACCGATGCCCTGACCGGTCCGCGGCGACCGGCGCCGCCACCTGCGGTCCGCCAGGCGATCGAACTCATTCGCAGCCACCCTGAAGAGCCCTGGACCACCACCGCGCTTGCCCGCCGCGTCGCCGTCAGCACCCGGAGCTTGCAGGATGGCTTCGCCCGGTCACTCGGTGTCCCGCCGAGTCAGTATCTACGGGCGGTTCGCTTGACCCAGGCGCGAGAGGAATTGCGCTCGGCCGACCCGCACACCAGGACGGTCTCCCAAGTGGCCGCCCAGTGGGGATTCGTCAGCGTCAGCCGGTTCGCCGCTGCCTACCATCAGAAGTTCGGCGAGCGCCCATCGGAGACTCTGCGAAGGGGTTAGAAGACGTTGCGCAAGCCGTCCTCGGGCTCTGGTCGCCTCCGCAGCGTCGACGCACGCTGCGTCGTGTGCACCGCCCTGGGTTCGGTGCAGGGGCCGGTGTGACCGGTACTCCGTGGGGTTCCTCTGCTGGACTTCATGTCAGGTGGTTGATGCTCGGTTCTGGAGTTCATCAGCCCCGGCTCACGGCCCCGGCCGATCCGTTCCTGTCGGAGCCAGGACCAGACCGCGTGATCGGTGATCTCCAGGTCGAAGGCCGCGTCGGACGACGGTGGCCAGGTCCCAGGTGCGCAACCCCCGCCGGACTCCGGGTGGACCAGGTCCACTGAACCTGGACGGTTCAGCTTGCCATGCGGCGTTGGCGCAGCAACCGAATGTCGTCGACCGTCGGTCGCGTGCCCGGTAGAGCGTGGGCGTACCGGTCACCCGTCGCCTCGGCCGCCGTGGCAGCCAGGGCAGTTGCCAGGTGCGCGGCTTCGGCCATCGGCAACTCGTCCTCGCCGATCAACAGGACGGGCGGCTCCAGCTCGCCGTCGACGAGCATCACCTGCCGCAGTTGGAGGCGCATCGAGCCGATGTACCTCTCGGCACCGCAGTGAATGACGAACTCATCCGGGGTGCCCTTGTCGACCTTCTCGTCGCGATCACACCAACTGGGGCAGGCGGCGACGAGTCGCTCGTCGGTGTCCCGACCGGCGGTACCGTCATACGTAACGTGATGCACAGGTCTCATGGCCCTTTCTTTGCAGGATCAAGGTCTTGTGTCGTCTGGACACCAGCGCGGGGCCGCGTCGGCGCCAGACCAGGCGACGTCGAGCCGACCGTGACGCGCTGAGAACCAGCCGAACGAACCGTTACCGCCTACTCCACGCGACCGAGCCGCGCGGGTCTACGCGTTCAGCGCAGGGATTGGTGCGATTCGCGCAGCCCTTCGGGCGGTAGCCCCGGCCCTGCCAGACGCCAGGGGCTCGCAACTCCCCTCCTCCGTCGTTCCCCGGTCGGGGTCGCGTGGGCTGCGGTCCACGACGAGGCGCCGCCCCTGCTCGCTCCCGTCCTCGGAGCCGAGGGCTTGACGACCGTGATCCACGTCCCTAGCCTCGTTCCCGCCAGCGAGACGGCATTCCGCACTACGGAACGGCGTCGCGGACGGTTCTGTCGTCACCGGGCGGGCTCGGCGACTCTCGAGCGCAAGAACTCGCCCGATCAACTTCAAGGGAGATGGCTCCATGGGACGTGTCGAGGGCAAGGTCGCATTCATCACAGGGGCGGCTCGAGGGCAGGGGCGGTCCCACGCGGTCCGTCTGGCGCAGGAGGGCGCGGACATCATCGCCGTCGACTTCTGCACCCAGATCGACACCGCCCCGTACGACTTGGCGACCCCTGAGGACCTGGCGCAGACGGTCAAGGAGATCGAGGCGCTCGATCGTCGGGTGGTCGCGGTCCAGGCCGACGTGCGGGACTACGGCGCGCTGCAGGCCGCGCTCGACCAGGGCGTCGCCGAGTTGGGCAAGGTCGACATCGTCGTCGCGAACGCGGGCATCCTCAGCCTCGCTCGGGCGCACGAGCTCACCGAGCAGGAGTGGCAGGACATGCTGGACGTCAACCTCACCGGCGTCTGGCACACCGTCAAGGCCGCCATCCCGCACATGCTCGAGGCGGACAACGGCGGATCGATCATCCTGACCAGCTCCACCGCGGGCACCAAGGGGCTCGGCAACGCCGTCCACTACGTCGCCGCCAAGCACGGAGTCGTCGGCATCGCGAAGACGCTGGCCGTCGAGCTGGGCCCGAACAACATCCGCGTGAACACGGTGCACCCGACTCAGGTGAACACGCCGCTGATCATGCACAAGCCGCTGTGGAAGGCCTTCCGGCCCGACCTCGAGGACCCGACCGTCGAGGACTTCATCCCGCCGTCGATCGGGATCAACCTCATCCCCGTGCCGTGGATCGAGTCGATCGACGTGAGCAACGCCGTGCTCTTCCTCGCCTCCGACGAGGCGCGGTACGTCACCGGCACCGAACTCCGCATCGACGCCGGCGCCCTCACCAAGTAGTCCGCCGAGGGGCGGACCGAGGCCAGGGATGGGTCGCGACCGACCACGCGTCTCGCGACCCATCCCTCATCACGGTCCACAGATCGCGCGGTTCCCCGACGTTCAAGGGAGACAGGAATGCAGGTGCGTCCGCTCGGTCGGACCGGTGTGGAGCTGACGGTGCTCGGCATGGGCACCTGGGCGATGGGGGCCGGCAAGCGCCGGACCTCCAACCTCGGTCCGGCGGATGACGAGGAGTCGGTCGCCACCATTCGCCGCGCTCTCGATCTGGGCATCAACTGGATCGACACGGCGGCCTACTACGGATTCGGGCACGCCGAGCGCATCGTCGCCCGAGCGCTGCGCGGCATGCGGGAGCGTCCGCTCGTCTTCACCAAGTGCGGGCTCGTGCCCAGCGAGGTCGGCGACTTCGAGAACCGCATCACCGCCGCCTCGATCCGCGAGGAGGTGGATGCCAGCCTGTCCCGGCTGGAGACCGACGTCCTCGACCTGCTGATGATCCACTGGCCCATCCCGGACGAGGACCTCGAGGAGGGCTGGAGCACGCTGGTCGACCTCAAGGCGGAGGGCAAGATCCGGTTCACCGGGGTCTCGAACTTCTCCGCCGCGCAGATGGCCCGGTGCGAGCTGATCGCACCCATCGACGCCATACAACCCGAGTACTCGCTCGTCGAGCGCACCGCGGAGAAGGAGGTGTTTCCCTATGCCGAGGCGATCGGCATCGGGGCCGTCACCTACTCGCCGCTCAAGCACGGCCTGCTGAGCGGGCGGATGACCCGCGAACGCGTCGACGCGCTTCCGCCGGCTGACTGGCGGCACGGGCACGCGGAGTACACCGAGCCGCAGCTCTCGGAGAACCTCCGCCTGGTCGATGCGCTCCGCGTGGTCGCCGACCGGCACGGCCGAACCGTCTCGGAGGTCGCCATCGCCTGGGTGCTCCGTCGTCCGTGCGTGTCCAGCGCCATCGTGGGCCCCCGGCGACCGGCTCAGTTCGACGACCTGGTGGGTGCTGCGGAGCTGCAGCTGCTCGACGACGACTTGGCGGCCGTCGAGGCCGATCTCGGCGCCTCATCGGGCCTGCCCCGATGAAGGCCTGGTTCATCACCGGGGCGTCCCGCGGGCTGGGCCGCGCTTTTGCCGAGGCGGCCCTCGACCGCGGCGACCTCGTGGCGGGGGTGGCACGCGACCTGGAGCCGCTGAAGGACCTCGTGGACCGCTACGACGGGGCGTTCCTCCCGGTGCAGCTCGACGTGACCGCGCGCGCCGACGTGCTGCGCGCCTTCGACCGGGTGCACGACGTCTTCGGGCGCCTCGACGTGGTCGTCAACAACGCCGGTCACGGGGTCCTCGGCGCCATCGAGGAGGCGGGCGAGGCGGAGACGCGCGCGCTCCTCGAGACAAACCTGCTGGGCCCGATGTGGGTGGTGCAGGCGGCCCTGCCGTATCTGCGGACCCAGGGCAGCGGGCACATCGTGCAGGTGTCGAGCATTGCCGGCGTCGCCGCCTTCCCCATGGTCGGGCTCTACTGCATGAGCAAGTGGGCCCTCGAGGGCATGAGCGAGAGCCTGGCCGAGGAGGTCCGGCCCTTCGGCATCGACGTGACGCTGCTCGAACCCGGTGCCATGCGCACGGACTGGGCGCACGCGTCGATGCGCCGCGTCGCGACGACGCTCGACGCGTACGCGGACGCCTGGGACGCCCGGCTGGAGGCGATGTCGACGGAGTTCGACCGGCAGCAGCCCGGCGACCCGGCCCGCGCTGCCGACCTGCTCCTCGAGATCGTCGACAACCCCAGCCCACCGCGGCGGGTGCTCATGGGCTCCGGAGCGTTCGACCTGGCCGCCCAGCGCTACCAGGCGACGCTGGCCGAGTGGGCGGCCAGGGAGGAGTCCTCTCGGGCGGTCGATTTCCCGCCGACCGCCTGACTCCACGCCTCGGGAGCGGTGTCGCCGCTGCCGGGCACGCAGGTCTCGATGCCCGGGGGCGGATGCCGCCCCCGGGCCAGGCGTGCTGTCGCATAGTGCCTGGTCAGAGGCCCTTCTTGCCGGCGAGATCTCCTTCGTACGGTTTCGCTCCGGTGTCTTGACGTGACCCGAACCACTCTGCAAGCATTCTGTTCACCGACACGGCGTTTCGTTCAGCTGAACGCACCGGGACTGAAGCCCTCGGGGGCCGGTCCCTCTCGTCGTCGATCGGAACGGCTCTGAGCCGAGGCAAGTCATCCCCAGCGGCACCCCTGCCGCGGATGTGAGTGAGGAGAAGACATGGTGCAGAAGCAGGCCGAGGTTTGCCGCAACTTCGAGCTGGACTGGCTCGCCTGCGCGCAGGGCGAGGAGGAGATGGGTCGGATCGACGCCGACTACATCGTCTTCCGCGCCAAGGGCGACATCGAGCAGCTCCGCAAGCTCGTCCCCGCGCCGCTGGAGGCCACCGATGAGGTGATCATCTACATGGGGTGGTTCAAGGAGACCCAGAAGGAGGGGCAGACCACCTGGGCGTGGCCGTTCCACGAGTGGGGCGTCGGTGTCGTGTCCCAGCTCCCGGGCCGGCCGGAGACCAAGGGCAACTTCCTCGTGCAGCTCTATGTCGACGACGACCTGGTGCTGGTCCACGGCCGCGAGGTCTGGGGCTACCCGAAGAAGATCGGCGAGATGGAGATCACGCCGAAGACCACCGACGGTGACTCCGACAGCTACGAGTACACGGTGTCGCGCCGCGGCACCAAGCTGATCTCCGCCAAGGCCGAGAACCTCCAGCCGGTCGACACCTCGGAGTTCCCCTTCTACGGCCGGACGCACGCCATCTGCTTCCGGCAGGTGCCGTCGCCGGACCGCGCCGCGATCGACAAGCAGCAGCTGGTGTTCGTCCAGCTCGACTTCGACTCGAGCGACGTCAAGAAGGGCACCGGCGAGATCAGCATCACCGACGGTCCGTTCGACCAGCTGCCGATCGGCCCGCTGACCGACATCGAGGCCTTCTTCGGCCGGTCGGCCTTCAACCACCGGGGCATCAACAACCTGGTGGTGGACGCGGAGGAGCTCGCCCGCCCGCTCGACCTGAGCAAGGCGGGCAAGACCTCCTGATCGCCGGTGCTCGCCGGCAGGGGCTGCGTCCGAAGCCCCTGCCGGCGAGCCGCCCCTCCGGTCAGCGCACCGGGTCGACACCTCCGTGGAAGGCAGAGCTGAGGACATGAAGTTGAGCGGAAAGGCGTGCATCGTCACCGGCGGGGCGTCGGGGATCGGTCGGGCTACGGCCGTCGCCTTCGCGCGTGAGGGTGCTCGGGTCACCGTGGCGGACTTCAACGCCGCCGGCGGGGAGGAGACCGTCGAGACCATCCGGGCGAACGGCGGCGAGGCGATCTTCGTCAAGAGCGACGTCTCGCAGGAGGCCGACTGCCGCCAGGTGGTCGAGGCGACGGTCGAGGCGTTCGGCCGGGTGGACGTCCTCTTCAACAATGCCGGCATCAACCCGATGGAGGGCAGCGTCGTCGACATGAGCGTGGAGGACTGGCGGCGCGTCCTCTCGGTCAACGTCGACAGCATCTTCTTCTGCTCGCGCTTCGCGATTCCGGAGATGCGCCGCACCGGCGGGGGCCGGATCATCAACACCGCCTCCCCGGCCTCCTTCAAGGGGTGGCCCGGGAACGCCGCATACATCACCTCCAAGGGCGCCGTCCTGTCGCTCACGCGCGCGATGGCGATGGACCTGGCGAAGGACAACATCCGGGTCAACGCCCTCGTGCCCGGCCTGATCATGACCGGCATCGGCCGGGACTTCCTCGCCGCGCAGGCCGACCCCGCCGCGGTGGCGGCGAGCAACCCGATGGGGCGTCCCGGTGAGCCGGAGGAGGTGGCCCCGCTCGTGGTCTACCTCGCGCAGGATGACTGCAGCTTCTCCACCGGGGCCCCCTTCTTCGCCGACGGCGGCGAGCTGTCCGGCGTCGCCTGACCTGCGGGCCCCGTGCGATCGCCCTCGGGCGATCGCACGGGGCCGGGTCACCCCTTCTCCTCGACCACCCGCGAGCGCCGCTGCGCTGCCCGCCGGCGGTCTCCTCCGCGCCGGATCCGGCGCGGTCACTCGGTCAGCCCTGGTCGCGTGCGCGGTCACGAGGAGGGCGGACGTCGAGTCCCCCCGTGGCCCAGAGAACGCGTGAGGCCGGTCGGCCTCTCGGTACCGGAAGGAACGACACACGATGACAAGCCCCACAGGAGACGGTCTCGCCGACCTCGTTGAGCCCGGCGCCGCGGTCGAACGCGTCGCGAAGGACTGCATCTTCACCGAAGGGCCGGTCTGGCTGCCCGACGGTTACCTCCTCTTCAGCGACATCCCGGCGAGCCGGCTGCTGCGCTGGCACCCCGAGGAGGGCCAGAGCGTGGTGCGCGAGCCCAACGCCAAGGGCAACGGCATGACGCTGGACAACGAGGGCCGGCTCGTCGTGTGCGAGCACGCCACCAGCACGGTCACCCGGGGGGCCCCGGGCGGCCCGCGGACGCCGATCGCCTCGCACTGGCAGGGCAAGGAGCTCAACAGCCCCAACGACGTCATCGTCGCGTCGGACGGGTCCGTGATCTTCACCGACCCGACGTACGGACGGCTGATGGAGTCGGTCGGCGTGGTCCGCGACGTCGAACAGGAGATCCAGGGCGTGTACCGGGTCCCCGCAGACGGTGGCGACCTCGAATTGCTGGTCGACGACATGGCGCAGCCGAACGGTCTCTGCCTCTCCCGCGACGAGTCCCTGCTCTACGTCGGGGACACGGCGCGGGCCCACATCCGCGTCTTCGACATGACCGGTGAGCGCCCGCTGGGTCCCGGACGCGTCTTCGCCGCCGGCATCACCGCGAGCGCTGCCGGCGACGACGGTTACGTCGACGGCATGAAGATCGACGAGCGCGGCAACGTGTACGTCACCGGCCCCGGCGGCGTCTGGGTCTACGCACCCGACGGGACGCGGCTGGGCACCATCGAGGTGCCGGAGCAGGTCGCCAACCTCAACTGGGGCGACGCCGACTGGCGGTCGCTCTACCTGACGGCCAACACGTCGGTGTACCGGATCAGGATGCAGGTCGCCGGACACCGCCTCGGATACATGCGATGACGACGGTGGATGCGGCGGTGCTCACCGGCCTGAACGCCGCGAATGCTCCGTGCGCGGACTCGTCGGACGACGTGCTGGGCCGCCTGACCGGGGCGCGCCTGGTCCCCGTGGCGACCGTCGAGGAGGTCGCCCACGCCGAGCCGCTGGCGCGGGCCCTGGTCGCGGGTGGTCTGCCCTGCGTCGAGGTGACGATGCGGACACCCGCGGCGGAGGGCGTCCTCGCGCGGATGGCCGAGGACCCGAACCTGCTCGTGGGCGCCGGGACCGTCGTCCGCCCGGAGCAGGTCGAGCGGGTGGTTCGCGCCGGGGCGCGGTTCGTCGTCACGCCGGGCTTCAGCTCCGCCGTCGTCGCCGCGTGTCGGGAGGTCGGTGTGCCGGTGATTCCTGGGGTCGCCACGGCCACCGAGGTGATCATGGGGCTCGACGCCGCGCTGGATGTGCTCAAGTTCTTCCCCGCCGAGGCCGCGGGGGGCGTGAAGGCGCTGGCCGCGCTGAGCGCTCCCTTCGCGGGCACCCGGTTCATCCCGACCGGGGGGATCTCCCTGGACAACACCGGCAGCTATCTCGAACACCCCGCCGTCATCGCCGTGGGAGGCAGCTGGATGGTGGCTCCCTCGCTGTTGTCAACCGGCGACTTCGCCGGCATCGAGCAACGGACGCGGGAAGCCGTTCTTCGTGTCGCTTCCCTCACTTCCGCCGACGAGTCACGAGGGGCCTGATGTCCGAGCTCTCGACCCGTCCGCGGGAGGAATGCCGGTACGACCTCGTCTCCCTCGGCGAGATCATGCTGCGACTCGACCCCGGGGACATGCGCATCCACACGGCGCGCTCCTTCCGCGCGTGGGAGGGCGGTGGCGAGTACAACGTGGCCCGCGGTCTGCGGCGCTGCTTCGGCCTGCGCACCGCCGTCGTGACGGCGCTCGCCGACAACGAGGTGGGGCGACTCATCGAGGACCTCATCTTCCAGGGCGACGTGGGGACCGAGCACGTCAGCTGGGTGCCCTACGACGGCTGCGGCCGCACGGTGCGCAACGGGCTGAACTTCACCGAGCGCGGGTTCGGTGTGCGCGGGGCCCTCGGCATGTCGGACCGGGGGCACACCGCGGCCAGCCAGATGCGCAGGGGCGACGTGGACTGGGACCACATCTTCGGTGACCTCGGTGCCCGTTGGTTCCACACCGGGGGCATCTACGCCGGGCTCTCCGAGACCACGCCCGACGTCATCGAAGAAGCGATGGCTGCCGCCAAGCGGTACGGGACGATCGTCTCCTACGACCTCAACTACCGGCCCAGTCTGTGGCAGAGCTACGGAGGCATGGCGCGGGCCCAGGAGGTGAACCGCCGGCTGGCGCCGCACGTCGACGTGATGCTGGGCCTGGGCAAGGAGGAGGACTTCACCGCGGCCCTCGGCTTGGAGGTGCCCCACACGGACATCTGCCCCAGCGCCCCCGAGGTGGAGAACTTCGCCAAGATGGTCGCCAAGGTCTCCGCCGAGTACCCGAACCTCAAGGTCGTGGCGACCACCCTGCGCACCGTCCGGACGGCTCTGGTGAACGACTGGAGCGCCCTGGCCTGGCTGGACGGCGACGTCTTCCAGTCGGTGCCCCGGCCCGGCCTGGACATCCTCGATCGCGTCGGTGGGGGTGACGGCTTCGCTGCAGGTCTGATCTACGGATTGCTGGAGAAGGCCGACATCCGGGCCGCAGTGGAGTACGGCGCGGCGCACGGTGCCCTGGCGATGACGACGCCGGGTGACACGTCGATGGCCACCCTGGCCGAGGTGGAGGCGCTGGTGAACGGGGTAGGCGCCCGTGTCCAGCGATGAGCCGTGACGGCGACCCGGGTCCAGCTTCGCCTCGCCGCGAACCCCGGGATGAACGGGTACCGTTTCCCACCTTCACGGAAAATCGGGATCACGGGGCAGGGGCATGACGCAGATCGACGCTCAGGGGCCACCGAGTGCGATCGACCGCGCACTGGATCTCCTGTCCATCGCCATCACTGCCCATCGCCCGCTGACGCTGGCCGAGTTGGCCGGCGAGGCCGGCATCCCGAAGCCGACGGCCCACCGGATCCTGCGGCTCCTGGTGGCCCGGGACCTGTTGCGCCAGGACGACGACCGGTCCTACTGCCTGGGGTCGAAGATGTTCGCGCTGTCGGGAGAGGCGCTGGCCCAGCTGGACTACGCGAGCGAGGCCAAGGAAGGGCTGCGCTGGCTCCAGACGATCACCCCGGACGCCATCCACTTCGCGGTGATGACGGGCGACGCACCGGTGTACGTGGCGAAGATCGAGGGCCGCCGGCCGTACCGCATGGCCTCGACCATCGGGACGTCACTGCCGGTGCACTGCACGTCGATCGGCAAGGCGATCCTCGCGTTCAAGTCACCGGATCAGGCCGAGCCCTACCTGCAGCCTGCGTCGCTGGTCCGGCGGACGCCGCACACGATCACCACGTCCCGGGCGCTCCGGCAGCAGCTCGAGGAGATCCGTGCCCGTGGCTTCGCCATCGACGACGAGGAGAACGAGGAGAACGTCCGCTGTGTCGGAGCTCCGGTGTTCGACGCGCGGGGCGAGGTCATCGGCGGCGTCAGCGTCTCCTCGGCAACCTTCGATCTCAGCCTCGACGAGGCGCTCCGCCTCGGGCCGTCGGTCCTGACGGCTGCGCATCGGATCTCGGCGACGCTGGGGGCGCCCCGGGAGGCTCTCTCGAGGCTCGCGGCGCTCGCGGCGTCGGGCACCACGTCGGAGCATGTGCGTTCCGACGGCCTGGCCCCGGCCGAGTAGGCGTGACGACCCGGCTCCGGTAGCCGCTCGACCTCTCGGCGGGCGTGCGCGCGTGCACGCCCGCCGGGTTCCGGGGTCCCCGTTGTCCGGGCACCACCTCTGAAGCAGGCGCGAGGGAAACGCCTGCAGTTCTGCGGCGACCGCGCTCAGACCCTCCCTGATCCAGCGTCCGGCGATCCCGGACCGCCACCAGGTGAGGGCGCTTCGGCCTGTTCGCCGAAGGCGCTGGAACGACTCGGACAAATCCTGGCCCTGTGTCCCTTGACACATCCCCCAGGCAGCGGCACGCTACGAACCGTTCCGATGAGCGGAAAGCCATTTCACTCACGAGTACGTAGGCGGGAGTTCGGTAGCCGGCCCTTCGCGGACCTCGGCACCAGGACGACCCGGTTCCCCGCACCACCCCCTGCAGTTCAGCGCACGCCAGCCCGGCGAGGGATGGCCTCCAGCTCGACCGCTGTGCGGCGAGCCCTCAACCCAGGAGAGATGGATGAAGCGAGCAACGAGAACCAAGGCGATCGGCGCGATCAGCGCCGGCCTGCTGTCCCTCGTCGTCGTCGGCTGCGGCCGCGGCGACAGCGCGCAGGCCGGCGGGGATGGTTCCGGCGACGGCAGCTGCACGGTCGCGTTCTCGCAGGAGTCGCTCGGCTTCGAGTGGATGGTCGAGAACTCCCGCGACATGAAGGCCGCGGTCGAGGACGCCGGCTGCGAGTTCATCCAGGCGGACGCCGAGGGTGACCCGGCCAAGCAGCTGCAGGACGTGCGGGACCTGCTGTCCCGCCAGCCCGACCTCCTGGTCGTGCGGCCGGTGACCTTCGAGCCGCTGGCCCCCGTGCCCGGCCTGGCTGAGGAGGCCGGTGTGCCGCTGATCGTGGTGGACCGCGCTCTTCCCGGGACGCCGGGCGAGGGGCAGTACAAGGCTTTCCTGACCATCGACTTCGTCGAGACCGGCCAGCTGGTGGCCGAGAGCGTCGTCAAGGGCCTCACCGAGAAGAACGGCTCGCCCACCGGCCGTATCGTCCACATCACCGGCACCTCGGGTGCGTCTCCCGTTCTGGACGAGCAGGAGGGCATCGACCAGGTGCTCGCGGACAACCCGGGCATCGAAGAGGTCGCCCAGTGCGACGGGAACTACTCCCGCGAGCCGGGACGGCAGTGCATGGAGGACCTGCTCCAGCGCTTCGGCGCCGGTGAGATCGACGGCGTCATCGCCGACAACGACGAGATGGCCCTCGGCGCGATCGCGGCGATCAGGGCCGCCGGCCGTGACGAGCTGCTCGGCTGGATCTGGGGCAAGGACGCCCAGCGCACGGGTCTCCAGGCGATCCTCGACGGCGAGATGCGGATGACCATCTCGACGCCTCCGCAGTTCGGCGAACTGACGATGCAGACCTGGCAGGACGTCCAGGACGGCTCGCTGGAGGAGACCACCCAGCTCCTGCCCAAGACCGTCTACGAGGCCGACTCCGACCAGGCGCGGCAGGCGATCCAGGAGCGGATCGACGAGCTGACCGAGCTCGGCATCGACTGCTGCTGATGCCCGCGGACATGTGAGAGGAGTGCTGAACACGTGACTGACGACGTCCTGGTCCGGATGACCGGAATCACCAAGAGCTACCCCGGTGTCGCCGCCCTGCGCGGGGTCGACTTCGACCTGCGCGCCGGTGAAGTCCACTGCCTCATCGGCGAGAACGGCGCCGGCAAGTCCACGCTCATTCGCATGCTCACCGGTGCCGAGCAGCCGGACCAGGGCGTCATCACGATCGGCGGCCGGGAACACGCCGGCCTCCGGCCGGCCCTGGCGCACCGGCTGGGGGTGTCGGCCATCTACCAGGAGACCGACCTCGTGCCGCAGCTGACCGTCGCCGAGAACGTCTTCCTGGGTCACGAGCCCCGGGGACGCTCGGGCGCCCTCGACCGGGCCGGCATGCGGAGGGAAGCCCGGCGGGTCCTCGACGAGCTGGGCGTGACCCTGCCCGTGGACGCGCCGGTCAGCGACCTGACCGCGGCGAACGCGCAGCTGGTGCAGATCGCGAAGGCGCTGTCCCGCAACTGCCGGGTCCTCATCATGGATGAGCCCGGCGCGGTCCTCAGCGACCACGAACTCGAGTCGCTCTTCGAGATCGTCCGGTCCCTGCGGGCCCGGGGGATGGGGATCGTCTACATCTCCCACCGGCTCGAGGAGCTCATGCTCATCGGCGACCGGGTCACGGTGATGCGCGACGGGCAGTGGGTGCAGACCCGCGCCGTCCAAGACACCTCGGTGCCGGACATCATCCGCGCGATGGTCGGCCGGGAGCTCTCCGATCAATACACCAAGACGGCGGTCGTGGGTGACGACGTCGTCCTGTCGGTGCGCGGGCTCACGCTGCGCGGCCACTTCGAGGAGGTCAGCTTCGACCTCCGGCGCGGTGAGGTGCTCGGGCTGGCCGGGCTGGTCGGCGCCGGCCGCAGTGAGCTGCTCAACTGCATCTTCGGCGTGGTGCCCGCGGACAGCGGAACGGTGACCTTGAACGGGCAGCCCCTGAAGGCCCGGACGCCGCAGCAAGCGATCGATGCGGGGATCGGCCTGGTCCCTGAGGACCGGCGGGGCGCCGGGCTGATCCTGTCCCGTTCGGTCCAGGAGAACCTCACCCTGCCCTCCCTGGGGCGTCTGTCCCGCGGCATCGTCGTCCGGACCAAGGAGCTGGCGACGGTGTGTCGCAGCTTCATCGAGGACCTGCGCATCAAGACGCCGTCCGCCGCCCAGCCCGTCCGCTTCCTCAGCGGCGGCAACCAGCAGAAGGTCGTGCTCGCGAAGTGGCTGGCCCGCGGCACGTCGGTTCTGCTGCTCGACGAGCCCACGGCCGGAGTCGACGTCGGCGCGAAGAGCGAGATCTACGCCCTGATGGACCGGCTGGCGTCCCGGGGGATCTCGATCCTCATGGCGTCCTCCGAACTGCCCGAGGTGCTCGGGATGAGCGATCGGGTCCTGGTCATGGCCGAGGGGCGGTTGACCTGCGAGTTGTCCAGAGAAGAAGCCACGCAAGAGGTGATCATGAGTCACGCAGTGCCCAGGTCGGCGGCGATCGCGTCATGACCGACAAGATGGTTGCCACCGTCGGAGCCGACGCCGGCGTCCGGCTGCAGACGACGGACCCAGGGCCGCAGCCCGGCCGCGGACCGGGGCGTTGGCTGTCCGGCCTGTCCGGGCGAGCGGTCGAGATCCTGTTCCTCGCGATGGTGTTCACCGGCTTCATCGCGAGCCCGAACTTCCTGACCTCGTTCAACCTCCAGGGGCTGCTGAGCCAGGCCGCGGTGCTGGGCATCCTGGCGATCGGGCAGTACGTCGTCATCGTCGCCGGCGGGTTCGACCTGTCGGTGGGTGCCGTCGCGGCGACGAGCTCCATGGTCGTCGCCTCCACCCTCGGCGACATGGGTCTGCTCGGGATCCTGCTGGCGATCGCGAGCGGGGCGCTGCTGGGGCTGCTGAGCGGGTTCTCGGTCACCTGGGGGCGCATCCCGGCGATCGTCGCGACGCTCGGCGTCACGGGGATCGCTCAGGGCGTGGCCTTCACGATCTCCAACCGCGGGATCGTGATCACCGATCCGACCTTCATGAAGATCAACAGCACGTCCTTCGGCTTCGTCCCCCTGCTGTTCGTGATCTGGGCGGTGCTCGCTGCGGTGGTGTACGCGGTCCTGCGCCTCACGCGGACGGGGCTGTACTTCTTCGCCATCGGCGGCAACGCCGACAGCGCTCGGCTGGCCGGCGTGCCCGTCGCCCGGGTCCAGGTGACCGCCTTCGCCCTGTCAGGCATGCTGGCCGGGGTCGCGGGTGTCCTCTTCGCCGCGCGCGCCAGCAGCGGTCTGCCCGGCCTCGGTGTCGGCTGGGAGCTCGACACCATCGCCGCCGTCGTCATCGGCGGGGTGAGCCTCTACGGAGGCTCGGGCAACCTGATCAAGGCGATGATCGGCGTCCTCACCTACCTCATGATCACGAACGTCATGAACCTCGCAGACGTCGACTCGTACCTGCAGAGCGTCCTCAAGGGCCTTCTCATCCTGGCGGCTGTCGCCGTCCCGGCCGTCCTGCGGCGGCGCAACCACCTGCTGGGGAGGACCTCGTGACCGTGTCTCAGAACCTCACGCAGCCGGCCGCCGACAGCCCGTCGCAGCCGGCCGGGGGCCAGGCGAACCGTCGACGGCTGCCCGGCGGCGCGATGGTGTGGGTGCTCGTCCTGCTCATCATCGCGGCCATCGTCCTCAGCAAGGGCGTGTTCGTCCGGCCGAGCAACCTGACGACGGTGCTCTACCAGACCGCCGTCGTGGGCGTCCTGGCGATGGCGCAGGCCTATGCGGTGATCAGCAAGGGGCTCGACCTCTCCATCGGGGCGACCGCGATCCTCGCCGCGCTGATCATCGGCGACAGCAGCTCGGCCGAACCACAGTTCATGCCACACCTGCCGCTGCCGCTGGCGATCGTCCTCGGTCTGCTGGTCGGCCTGCTGGTCGGCGTGGTGAACGGGCTGCTGGCCGGGCGCACCACCGTGCCGCCGTTCATCATCACGCTCTCGACCTACCTGGTGGTCGTCGGCATCACCTTCATGCTCACGAAGGGCGCGCCGGTGACCCAGCCGGCCCAGCTGCTGAAGGACCTCGGGGAAGCGCGGGTCTGGATCCTCCCGGTGCCCGTCCTGCTGTGGGCCGTGCTGATCGTGATCGGCCACCTGGTGCTCAGCCGCACCAAGCAGGGCGCCATGCTGTACGCCGTGGGCGGCAACGAGACCGCCGCGCGGCTGTCGGGGGTCCCGGTGCCGCGGATCAAGATCTTCATCTACGCGGCGGCGGGTGTCTTCGCCGCGGCGGCCGGCCTGCTCTTCCTCGCCCGCACCGGCAGCGTCAGCCCGTCTGCCGGCAGCGAGTTCATGCTGATGTCCATCGCCGCGGTGGTGGTCGGGGGGATCCCGCTCAGTGGTGGGCAGGGCAAGATCCGGGACGTCGTCCTGGGTGTGCTGATCCTCGGCATCGCCGGCAACTTGATGAACCTGATGCTGATCTCGCCCTACCTGCAGATGGCGGTGCAGGGAGCGATCATCCTGGTCGCCGTCGGCGCCAATCAGCGCCTCGCCCAGGGGCGCGGCAACTAGCCGCCCTCCGCGCAGCGCGTTCCTGCTCGGGGGCCGTCACCCGGGCAGGGACGCTGCTGCCTCCCGCTTCCCGCCCGCCGTACGACGGCTGGGCTCCCCGTCCCGATGTCGGGACATCCCCGACGTACTAACAGGAGGTCGACCGTGCGACTGACAGGCAGGACGACGATCGTCACGGGTGCTGCGCAGGGGATCGGCGCGCACATCGCCGAAGGCCTGGCCCGCGAGGGGGCACGGGTCGCCGTGGCCGACATCCGGCCGACGGAAGCCGTTGTCGAGTCGATCCGCGCTCAGGGCGGCACCGCCGTCGGGATCCACCTCGACGTCACGTCGGAGGCCGGCGTCACCGACGCCTTCACCCGGGTGGACGAGCTCTGGGGTCCGGTCGACGTACTGGTGAACAACGCCGCGCTGGGCACCCCGGTGGCGCTGGTGCGGGACATGGAGCTGGAGGCCTGGGAGCGCACCCTGTCGGTGAACCTCACCGGCGCGATGCTGTGCACCCGCGCCGCTCTGCGGCAGATGACCGGCCGCCCGGGCGGCACCGTGATCAACATCGCCTCGAACGTGGCCAAGCGCGGCCTGCCCCATCGCTCGGCCTACGTCGCGAGCAAGTGGGCCTTGCTGGGGCTGACGCAGACCCTTGCGCTCGAGGTCGCGGGAGACGGAATCCGGGTGAACGCCGTCTGCCCCGGCCCGGTCGAGACGCCGCACCTCGACGAGGTGATGCGCGGCCACGCCGAGATCGAGGGGACGACGGCGGCCGACATCGCCGAGCAGTGGCGGACGTCCGCGCCGATGGGGCGCTTCATCGACGCGCGCGAAGTGGTCGACGTCTGCCTGTTCCTCGCCTCCGATGCGTCCTCGGCCATCACGGGCGAAGCCATCAACGTCAGCGGCGGCCTCGTCATGAGCTAGCCGCGCCGCCCGCCGCACACCCTCGAGAACCGCAACCCCACGTGAGGAGCACGACGTGAGCCTGGAAGGCAAGACCATCGCACTGCTGATCGAGGACGAGTACCAGATCCTCGAGGGCTGGTACCCGCTGCTGCGGCTGCAGGCCGCCGGGGCGACCGTGCGCGTGATCGGGAGCGGGACCAAGCAGTCGTACGCCAGCAAGGAGGGATATCCGATGGCGGCCGATCTCGCGGCGGCGGAGGTCCGTGCGGAGGACTTCGACGCCGTCGTCATCCCGGGCGGGTTCGCGCCGGACAACATGCGGTTGCACCCCGAGATGGTCGAGCTGGTCCGGAGCGTGCACGACGCCGGTCGGCTGACCGCGGCCATCTGCCACGGCGGATGGATGCTCGTCTCCGCGGGTGCGCTGAAGGGCCGCCGGGCGACCGGGTACCTGCCGATCCACGACGACGTGGTGAACGCCGGTGGCACGTGGGTCGACGAGGCGGTCGTCGAGGACGGCAACGTCATCACGTCGCGCACGCCCGCCGACCTGCCGCAGTTCGTCGAGACGATCATCGCTCACCTGACGAGCGGCGACGACGCGCCGGCCGCCGGCTGAGGAGGGAGTGACATGAAGATCGTGAGTGTGGAGGCGATCCCGCTGGGCAGCCCCCTGGACCAGCCGTTGCGCTGGGGCGCCATGGTCGTCGGGGTCAAGGGCGGCATCGTCGTCCGCGTCGAGACCGACGACGGGCACGTCGGGTTGGGGGAGGCAGGCTTCTCCGCCGAGTACTTCCCGACCGTGGGGCCGATCGTCAACGACCAGCTGGCCCCGATGCTGGTGGGTCAGGATCCCCGGGACATCGCCGCCCTGTGGCAGCAGATGCTCGACGCCACGCACATGTGGGGCCGGCGGGGGATCGAGACCTACGCGCTGAGCGGCGTGGACATCGCGCTGTGGGACCTGCTCGGCAAGATCAGCGGGCAGCCGGTGTACCGGCTCCTCGGGGCGGCGAAGTCGACGGTGCGCGCCTACTTCGCGCCCTCGCTCAAGCCGACGCCGGAGATCGTCGAGGAGTGCCTGCGGGCGGTCGCGGACGGTTTCACGGCGATGAAGCTGCGGGCCACCCCGCAGCTGCGCGAGACGGTCGACCTGGTCGCCAGCGTGCGGGAGGCCGTGGGACACGACGCCGAGATCATGGTTGACGGCAACATGTCGTTCGACCGGCGGACCGCCCTCGCGCTGGCCCGCGAGCTCGAGCAGCTGGGGGTCGCCTTCCTGGAAGAGCCCATCCTCTCCCGCAGCCTGACGCAGTACGTCGACGACTACTCCTGGCTGGCCGATCGGGTCTCCCTGCGGTTGGCCGGCGGGGAATCGCTGCTGACCCGGTTCGAGTACATCGACCTGCTGTCCCGTCGGACGTTCGACGTCCTCCAGCCCGACTGCACCAGCGTCGGCGGCATCTCCGAGGCCAAGCGGATCGCGGACATGGCCAGCGCCTGGAACATCGAGTGCGTCCCCCACATCGCCTGTTCCTCGGGCACTGGGATCTCGCTCGCGGCCGGCCTGCACCTGATCCTGGCTTGCACGAACGCCCCGCTGATCGAGTTCGACGCCTACGGCGGCCCCGGCTGGGACGGGATGCTCGTCGAGCCGCTCACGGTGAAGGACGGGCACGTGAGCGCCGACGAGCGTCCGGGCCTGGGCGTGGAGCTCGCCGACGACGCGTTCGAGCGGTTCTCCCTGCTCCGGCGGTGAGCCGGGAGCGAGGTGTCAGCGATCGGCACCGGTCGCGAGCGCGGAGCGAGTTCGTGCTGTCGCGCAGCGGCACCTGGGGGTGGGGAGGAAGGCCCTGGGCTGGTGACAGCGTGGTTCGAGACGGTGGCCGAGGCGCAGCGGGCACAGCGCCGACTGCCGAAGGGCGTGTACGGGGCCACGGTGGCCGGCTCGAGAAGGGGCTGACGGCCGCCGACAACCTGGCGGCGTTCGACGAGCTGGTGTTCGTGCCGCACACGGCGGGGCTGAGCAACGAGCGGCGGTTGGCGGCCACGGTGATGGGCCAGGACGTGTCGATGCCGGTCCTGGGCCTCACCACGTCCGGCACGCGGCCTCCGCGCGGTGCCACGATGGTGGCCAAGCGACGGCGTTCAGGGTCGTTCGCGGGAGCCCGTAGACGACCGAGTAGCCCTCTGACCTGCGCGAATGAACTCTGAGGGACTTGAGCAAACCCCGCCCAGCCGCCCTGGCAGTGTGGGGGAGGGGTTCGAGTCCCCCCAGCTCCACCCCGATGACCAGGCCGTTCTCCCTCGGGGAGAGCGGCCTGCGTCGTTCTCCGGTTGCAGCTGTGGTTGCACGCCGGAGGGTGGTCGGGCGCGCCCGGACCAACCTCTCAGGCCGAGTGCCCCAGGTACGTCGACTCGAGAACGACATCCCGCAACAGAGACTGGTACTCGACGTGGGCACGATGCTCGGTGGTGCGCCACAGCGTGTCCTCGTGGTCCCTCATGTAGCTGTGGAAGGCCGGGACGCCGGGGAACCTGATGTTGTCCGCCACCACCACGGAGCCGGGGTGCAACCAGCCCTCATCGAGGATCCGTTGGAGGTCGGGCAGGTAGGCGTCTTTCGCATGGTCCAGGAAGACGAGGTCGAGCGAGCCCGCCCTGAAGCCGTGCTCGTCGCGCAGCCGGCGCAGCGTCTCACCGCCGTCGCCCAACGTCCCGACGACGACGGTCACCCGGTGGGCGACTCCTGCGTGGGCCAGGACCCGTCGCGCGATCTCGGCATTCGCCGGGTTGAACTCGATCGAGTACACGTGCGCGTCGGCCGGCATCGCGCGGGCCATCCGTAGGGCGCTGTAGCCACAGTAGGTGCCCAGCTCGAGGAGGCGACGGGGCTGGAGACGATGGACGGCGTCGTCCAAGATCGCCCC
The DNA here is from genome assembly GCF_051383635.1 of Geodermatophilus sp. CPCC 205506. Lineage (NCBI taxonomy): Bacteria > Bacillati > Actinomycetota > Actinomycetes > Geodermatophilales > Geodermatophilaceae > Geodermatophilus > Geodermatophilus sp. CPCC 205506. The sequence continues at coordinate 96,254 of NZ_JALPKP010000009.1, forward strand.
CTTCTCGTCTCCCACGTTGATGAGGAAGCTGTAGTGGCGGCAGAAGCCGTCGACGACCCGGATGACGTCGTCCACGTCGCCGGGCCGGGCGTGGGTCTCGACGTGGTCGGCCAGAGCCGCTTCCCGACCATCTCCGACCTGCCACTCGGTGGCCAGGTGCTTGCTCCGCATGACCATCCGCAGGAACGACCAACGGAGAAACGGCACGGGCTTGCCGGAGAGCTCGTTCGCGGTGATCGCCGTCCCCAGTCCGGCCGCAGACCACAGAACCCACCGTGGAACGGGCCGCACCGGCGACCCGAGCATGCATGCCGCACCCGCGACCAGAGCGCAACCGGCGAAGGTCCCCGACCGTTTCCGTACCTGCTTGACGGCAGCTCCCATGACGCCTCCCCGGCACATCGCGAGCAACTCTCCGCCGGGCACAGAAGCGCTGTCCATGGGAGCCGACCGGCAGCCTTCCCGACCATGGGTGGCTGGAGGCGCGGTCACGGTGGTCGGGGCTCCAGCCGGCAGCGTCTCGCCGGGGCACGGACAGAGGGCGGCTACTCGCCTCGCTTGTACCGCTACACTACGTAGTCATCGAGTGCTCATCCAGTGGCCCGCCCCCGCTCCCAGGGGAGGCCTGTGCACCTCAGCCCGACCACACGCGCGGAACGGCGGCCATCGGCGTTCCGGCGGCCGGCACGTCGTCGGCCGCCCTCGCCGACCCGGCCGCCCCCGATCGGCCGCTCCGCGTCATGTCCTACAACATCCACCACGGCGAGGGCGCCGATGGTCGTCTGGATCTCGGCCGCATCGCGGCCGAGATCCGTGACTCCGGCGCCGACATCGTGGGACTGCAAGAGGTCGACCGGCACTGGAGTGAGCGCAGCGACCTCGCCGACCAGGCCGCGGAACTGGCGCGGGAGCTGAACATGCACGTGGTGTACGGCCCGAACCTGGACCTCGACCCGCTCGACCCCGGTGAGCCGCGGCGTCAGTACGGCAACGCCATCCTGTCCGACGCGCGCATCCGCGAGTGGCGCAACACCCTGCTGCCTCGCACCGGGGACTTCGAGCAGCGAGGCCTGCTCGAGGCGCTGGTCACCGTGCGCCGAGTCCCTGTGCGGGTGTTCACCACGCACCTGCAGCACAACAGCCAGCCCGAGCGGATGGCCCAGATCGCCGCCATCCGGGAGGTGATCGGCACCTGCCACGAGTTCGTCGTCCTCACCGGTGATCTCAACGCCCGCCCGGGCACCCCGGAGATCGACGCCATCACCGAGGACCTCATCGACGCGTGGACCGAGGCCGGCGTGGGAACCGGCTACACGTACCCGGCCGGGAATCCCCACGCCCGCTTCGACTACGTCCTGCACGGCATCGACGTCATGACGTGCACTGCCGCTGTGCTCAGCACCGACGGCTCCGACCACCTGCCAGTCGCCGCCGATCTGGCTCTGCCCGGCGACCGGACGGGCGCCGGCACCTCGGTTCGCCCTTCCGACGGCTGATTCGACCGGGCCACCACCACGACTCCGACGACACCCTGGCGGCGCAAGGTCGGTCAACATCCGCGGGTTCGTGCTGCGAGCGCACACGCTCGACGAGCTGGTCGCGCTGGGCACGCAGGCCGCGGGGTTCCTCCAGCTTGCCGCCCATCCTCGGGGCCGAGCCCCTTGCGCGCGCCGACGCTCAGGGAGCACCGTTCCCCCACCCCAGACCGAGGGGCGCCGTCGTGGTGAGGAGCCTTGCCCGGCTCCTGGGAGGGCACGATGCACGCGGTCATCCGGCACTACAGAGGCAATTCGCAGCTGTTCGATGAGTTGGAGCGGCGGACCGACGAGGTGGAGACGGTGATCCGGAGCGTCTCCGGATTCGTCAGCTACTACCTCGTGCGGACGGAGGACGGCGGCGGGTTCAGCGTCAGCGTGTTCGAGGACAAGACCGGGACGGACGAATCCATCCGCGTGGCGGCGGACTGGGTCAGGCAGAACGTGCCTCAGGCCGCAGGGAGTCCCCCTGAGGTCATGGAGGGCAGAGTCGTCCTCCAGATGAGCAAGTAGCCCCAGCAGGTCACCGCAGTCGTTCCTTGTAGCCGAGGTTCAGACGCGCGAGTTCCACACGTGAGGTGACACCCGTCTTGGTGAAGCAGTTGCGCAGGTGGAACTCGACGGTGCGCGGGGAGACCCAGCACTGAGCGGCGACCTCCTTGTTCGACATCCCCTGGCTGACCAGCTGCGCGACCTGCAGCTCCATCGGCGTGAGCTTCGTCAGGGTCGACGGATCGCGCTTGCGAGCCGTCTCCCCTGAGGCGCGCAGCTCCGTCGCCGCACGCGTGGCGAGGGGTTCGGCGTGCAGTTCCTCGAGGATCTCCAGCGCCCGGCGCAGATGCGTGCGCGCATCCACCCGGTGCTGGGAGCGTCGGAGGAACTCGCCGTACGCGAGGTGAGTACGGGCCTGGTCGTATGGCCGGCCCCCGCGTGCGTGGTGGGCCAGGGACCGCTCGAACAGTCGGGGGGCTGCTGCCGCCTCGGCGAGGAGAGCGCGGCCGTGGTCGACGGCGGCCAGCGCCCACGGCCACCCGGTGCCCTCGGCGAAGGGGGCCAGCTCCTGGACCCAGGTGCTCGCCTCGTCGCGGCGGCCCGCGCGGACGGCGGCGTCGATCCGGTCCACCGCGGCCATGCGCCGGATGGCCGGCAGGCGCAACTGCGCCAGGTGGTGGCAGGCGGCGCTGGTGTCCCCGTCGGTGGTGGCCCGCGTCGCCTTCGCCCAGTGGGTGACGTCGCTGACGGGTCCGGCCAGGATGCCCAGCGGCTGGGTCGCGGTGACCTCCTCGACCCGGAGGAGCAGCGCGTCGTACTCGGGGTCGCCCTGGCGGGCGGCGAGCAGCGTCAGGAGCGCGAGCGGAGCGCCGGTCATCGGCGCCTGGCCTGCGCTGTCGCTGAGCGCGAGGGCTTCGCCGGCGGAGCCGGCCGCGGCCGTCCACTCGCCGGTGAGCAGCTGCGCGAAGACGAGACGCGGCAGCGCGTACAGCACGAGCATGCCGGCGCCTCTGTCCCGGCCTTCGGAGATCATCGCGGTGAAGCATGCGGTGGCGGCGGCGTCGTCACCCAGGTGTAGAGCAGCGGCCCCGAGGTTCGACAGCAGGTCCGGGTCGCCGAGGCCGACGCCGTCGGAGAGCGCGTGACGCAGGGGTGCCATGGCCGCCGCCCAGTTCCCACGGCCTGCGTCCGTCATGCCGGCGAGCAGCTGCTTGATGCACCGGGCGCGGGGCGTGTCGGTGGGCCCCACCTCCGTCGAGGGCACCGCCCCCTGCATCGAGGCACCGCTGTCCCCGCCGTAGACGGCGAGCACGGTGGCGACCGCTGCCATGTCCAGCGCGCGAACCGGGTCGTCGGCGGCGACGGCCCGGGCGGCGTGCATCAGGATGCGGTGTCCATCGGTGGCGGAGCCGAGGGTGTAGGCGATGCGCCCGCGGAGTCGGTCGATGTCGGCGCGCAGCACCCGGTCATCGGCGAGCCCCCGAGCCTCCTCCGCCAGCCGGCCGGCCTCGGTGGTCTGGCCACCGGTCCAGGCGTTGCGTGCGGCCGCGAACAGGCGAGCGGCGCGCGGCTGCTCCTCAGCGGTCAGTTCGGCCGCCCGATGGTAGGCGGCGGCCGCCGCCACGAAGCCGCCGCGCTGTTCGGCGCGGGTCGCGGCGCGTTCCAGCGCCGCGACCACGTCCTCGTCGGGCCCTTCGGCCGCGGCGGCGCGGTGCCAGGCCTGTCGATCGGCGTCACCGGGCCCACCGAGAGCCTCTGCCAGCGCCCGGTGTGCCTCGCGCCGTTCCAGGCCGGTGGCTGCCTGGTAGATCGCCGACCGCACCACCGGATGCCGGACGCGCACGTTGTCGCCGTCGATGATCAGGAGGCCGGACCGCTCGGCCTGGACCAGCGCGGACGGGCCGACCCCGAGGAGGGCGGCGGCGCGCCGGATCGTTCCCAGGTGCCCGGAGTCGTCGGCGGCCGCGACGAGCAACAGGGTCTGCACGTCTTCGGGTAGTCGGCGGCACCGCTGCAGGAACACCCGCTCCATGCCCGTCGTGAGCGGCAGCCGCGCCGGCAACGGATCGGTTCCGAGCAGCTGCGCCGGCGTCAGGACGGTCGGCAGCTCCACCAGCGCGAGCGGGTTGCCGCCCGCCTGGGCCAGAAGCCGCTCACAGACCTCCTTCGCGACCGGATGTCCTGCCCGTTCGGCGAGCAGCGCCCCGCCCGCCGCCGCATCCAGCGCGTCGAGCTGCAGCGCCGGGACGCCGTCGTGGCGGAAGGTCGTCGCGTCTGCATCCCGGGCGGCGAAGAGGAGCGCCACCCGGTCGGCGTGCAGGCGACGGGCCGCGAACAGCAGGGCGGCCGCGGAGGCCTCGTCGAGCCAGTGGGCGTCGTCCACGATGCAGAGCACCGGGCCGTCCTCGGCCGCTTCCGTCAGGGCCGACAGGGTCGCCACCGCCACCAGGAACGGGTCGACAGCGGCCCCCTCTTCCTCGCCGAACGCCACCCGCAGGGCGCGGGCCTGGGGAGCCGGGAGCCGGTCGAGCAGCGCGCGGATCGGTCGCAGCAGCCGGTGCAGCGCGGCGAAGGCCAGCGGAGCTTCGGACTCCAGTCCCTGGGTGCGCAGCACCCGGGCTCCCGCCGCGCCGGCGACCAGGTCGTCCAGCAGCGCGGACTTCCCGGCGCCGGCCTCGCCGTGAACGACCAGCGCCGCCGCCCGGGACCGGCCGGCGCCCTCGAGCAGCCCCGCCAGCTGCGCCCGCTCAGGCTCCCGGCCGTGCAGCACGGGGCGACGCTACCCGGGGCGATCGCGTCCGACGGCCACTGAGAAGCCGGTGCTTCCACGGGGGTGAGTGGCCGGCGTCAACGGCGACAGTGGACCGGCCGGCAGCACCTGCCGGCCGGAGGTGGCCCGCGGTCGCCGGACACCGGGAGACGCTCATGAACGTCGCCGTCACGGACCTCGGAACACGCAGCTGGGTCGACCGCACGGGTGGGCAGCTGACCGCAGCCGAGCGCCGCTCGCTCCTGGTACCTCTGGCACGGACCCACGCCTCCAACGCGGTCGGGCGCCTGTCGATGCTGGCCCGGCTCAACTCCGGCCGGCGCACCCAGGTGGCACCCGCCTCGCTGATCCCCCCGAACTCCGCGCTCACCCGGGCCGCGGTCGAGCAGGCGCAGCGTCGACTCAGTCCCGCGCTGCTCAACCACTCCTACCGGACCTTCGCCTTCGGTGCCGCGCTCGGCGCGCTGGAGGGGCTCACCGTCGACGCGGAGCTGCTGTTCGCCGCTGCGCTGCTGCACGACACCGGCCTGCCCGCCAGCGACAAGAACGTCGACTTCACCCACACCAGCGCCCGCGTCGCCCGCGACGTCGCCGAGGAGGTCGGCCTGTCCTCAGTCGCCACCGAGACGATCCGCACGGCCATCACGCTGCACCACAACCCGGACGTCCCCCTGGCGCGGGGCCCGGTGGCCTACCTGCTGGCGGCCGGTGCTGGTGTCGACGTCGTCGGCCTGCACTCCTGGCGCCTGCCCCCGGATCTGCTCGCCGCGGTGGTGGAACAGCATCCCCGGCTCGGCTTCAAGGGCGAGTTCGCCGCCGCGTTCCGTGCCGAGGCAGCCCGTGTGCCACGAGGGCGGGTGCAGTTCCTGCGCCGCTACGGTGCCTTCGATCTCGCCATCAAGCTCGCACCCTTCCGCGGTTGATCCGCCGCTGCTCCCGAGGACCCGTCGGGCCGATCCCCTGCCATCCCGGTGGAACCACCGGGGTGAGCACCCGGCGCCGGCAGCAGGCTCGACACCTGCCCACCACGCCCCGCACGGAAGCGAGACAGTCATGGCGACCGCCACGCACTCCGCAGAACGACCCCCGACCTCCGACGGGCCCACCGGCACCGAGCGCCAGCAGGGCAGCGGCCCCATCCGGCGGATCATCGCCGCATCACTGGCGACTGGACTCGTCGCCGCCGCCGTGGTCACCCTCGGGGTGTTCGCCGGAGCAGGGGAGCACGCCACCACCGGGTCGGCCCTGCTCGGCTTCGCACTCGGCTGGGCGATGCTGGCGGTGCTGTCGGTCCGGATGACCGACCAGCCCCAACGCTGGGCGTTCATCCCGGCCGCCGGCATGGCCGCGACCGGTCTGGGACTGCTGGTCCTCGCCCCCGAGGGCGGTGCGCTGACCGTCGCCGGCTGGGTGTGGCCTGCGGTCCTGCTCGCGCTGGCGCTCTGGATGGGCCTCCGGGTGCGCCGCTCCCTGGCCGCCGGCAGCGGCCGCTGGCTGCTCTACCCCGTCCTCGTCGTCATGTCCGCCGCAGCCGTGGGCGGCGCGGTCGAGACCGTCGCGCTCGCCTCCGCCCAGAACAGGTACGCCATGCCCGGGCGGTCCTACGACGTCGGCGGCTACGAGCTGCACCTCGCCTGCACCGGCTCCGGCGGCCCGACCGTCGTACTGCAGAGCGGGCTCGGCGAGTTCTCCTCGTCCTGGGCTCGTGTCGCACCGGCTGTCGCCGGCACCACCCGGGTGTGCGCCTACGACCGGGCGGGGCAGGGCTGGAGCGACGACGCACCGCGGATCCAGGACGGACTGCAGGCCGCCGCTGATCTGCACACCCTGCTCGACCGCGCCGGCGAGAACGGCCCGTTCGTGCTCGTCGGGCACTCGACCGGCGGCAGCTACGCGATGACCTACGCCGCCCGCTACCCCGAGCAGGTCGCCGGCCTGGTCCTTCTGGACGCCTCCGACCCCTACCAGGCCACGGCCACGAACAGCACGGCCGACCCGAGCGTCCCCGCCGAGCTCGCCGTGCTGCCCAGCCTGGCCCGGCTCGGTATCGCGCAGCTCGTCCCGGCCTCCTGGTCCAGCCTGCCCGAGCCGGCCGCGGGACAGATCCAGGCGTTCGCCACCAGCCCCCGCGGGTTCCAGAACACGGCCGACGAGTCTGCCGCCATGCCCGCGCTGTTCGGCCAGGCACAGGCGCTGACCACCCTCGGCGAGACCCCGCTCGTGGTCCTCACCGCGAGCGAGACAGCGCAGACCAACGACGGCTGGTCGGCCGCTCAGAGTCGGATGGCCGCGCTGTCCGCCAACAGCAGCCATCGGGTCGCCGACACCACGCACGCCGCTCTGCTGGACGAGGAGCACGGCGCTGAGGTCTCCGCCCGCGCCATCGACGACGTCGTTCACGCGGTGCGCAGCGGTTCGCCCCTTGCATCGGACTGACCCTGGGGCGAACCGGCCGCTGCCCGGACCCAGGTACTCCGTGAACTCCCGGAACGTGGTGGCCCCGAGGACCATCCGCTGCTGCTCGTCGTACGAGGTGAGGCGGCGCTCGAGGAACTCCGGGCCCTGCTTGCCCCATTAGCCGCCCCAGTCGCCGCCGTCGTAGGAGCCGCAGCCGTCGAGGCTGGAGAAGACGTCGAAGGTGTAGATCGCGGTCATCGTGCTCTCCTCGAGCGCAGTCGATGGGGTGTGGGAGACGACCGGGGAACACGGCGAGACTCATCGCTCTCGAAGCCGACGACCTCCGCCGGCGTCGGGAACGCCCCGTTCGAGCCGCGCCGTCCCCCGTCACGATTGGGCATCGACGCTGGTCGGCGGTCAGATCACCGGCCTACCGTCCGGACCGTGTGGCGCCGACTGGGCACGGCAGCCGCGGCGCTGGCCGTGGCGGTGCTCGTCGGCTGCACGGGACCGTCCGGCACGGCGTCGGGCGGCGCGGACGGCGGCGCCGCCGGGGGCCCGGTCGTTCCCGAGCCCGCGGCCCCGGGGGATCCCGGGGCCGCGCCGACCGTCCCGGTGGACACCGACCCCGACCGGCAGGTGGTCACGACCGCCACGGCCTCCGTCGCCGTCGAGGACCCGGCCGACGGTGCCCAGCGGGTCAGCGAGCTGGTGGGGGCCGCCGGCGGCCGGGTGGAGGAGCGCACCGAGCAGGCGGCGTCCGGGGAGGACGGGGTCGACGGCGCCGCTGCCGACCTCGTGGTGCGGGTGCCGGCGGACGCGCTGACCGGCGTCCTGGCCGACCTGGAGGACCTCGGCGACGTCGAGAGCGTGTCCGTGTCCCGCTCGGACGTGACCGCCACAGCGGTCGACCTGGACGCGCGGATCGCGGCGCTGCAGACCTCGGTGGCGCGGCTGCAGGCCTTGATGGACAGCGCGGCCACCACCGAGGCCCTCCTGGCCGCCGAGGAGGCTCTCTCCGAGCGGCAGGCGCAGCTGGAGTCGCTGCAGTCCCAGCGGGCGCTGCTGGCCGACCAGGTGGAGCTGTCGACGCTCAGCGTGCACCTGCGGCCGTTCGGCGTGGCGCCGGCCGGGGGGCCGGAAGGCTTCCTCGACGGGCTCGGCACCGGCTGGCGGGCCCTGGTCACGGCCCTGGGCGCGGCCGTCGTCGTCCTCGGCGTCCTCCTGCCGTGGCTGGCGGTCGCCGTGCTGGTGGCCGCGGGGGTGCTGGTGCCGCTCCGCCTGAAGCGGCGGCGGTCCGCGGTGGAGGCGCCGGTGCCGCCGGTGCCACCGGTGCCGCCGCAGGGCTGAGCGGGCTCCGGTGCCTCTGCAGCCTCACCCGAGGCGCAGCCAGGCGGCGTTCGAGGGGACGCCGGCTTCGTCGACGGCGAAGAGCATGTACCAGCCGGGCGGCGCGAGCGCGGCGCTCGCCGGCAGCTCCACGCGCACCTCGTCGCCGTGCTGCGCGGTGAAGGCCACGTCGACGAGTCGCTGCTCGTTGTCCGCCGAGTGTGTGCCGGCGCCAGGACGGACCAGGGACATCCACCTCAGCGGCCGGTCGCCGGTGACCGTGGCGGTCAGGTCCTGCCCGTAGCCGGCGGTGGTGTCGGAGAGACTGATCGTCGGCCGAGGCCCGCGGAAGAGGTACGGCGGCCAGTAGACCTCGATGCGCAGCTCCTCGGTCCGGCGCGCCGGGTTCGACCCGGCGGTGACCACCCGGCCGTCGGGCACGAGCACGGCGACCGAGTGGTAGAGGCGGGGCACTCGCGACGTCGCGCCGACCGTCCAGGTCCCGGCCACCGGATCGAAGATCTCGGCGTCGAACGCAGCCATCGCCGCGTTCTCCTCCATCGCCGCACCTCCGTTGACCAGCACCGTCCGGTCCGGCAGCAGGGTGGCGGTCAGGTGCATGCGCGCGGCGTGCAGTGGCGCCACCGGCTGGTAGTGCGGCGTCGCCTCGGAGAGATCCACCACCGCGGCCTCGGCCACGGCCGGGACCATGACGTGCATGTCGGAGGCGCCGCCGCCGATGATCATCACCCGCTGGTCCTGTGCCGGCGGCAGCAGCACGCTGGTCGACTGGTTGCGCAGGTCCGGGACGCTGAGCCCCGGCACCTCGGTGGTCGCTCCGGTGGACAGGTCCCACACGGAGGGGCGGACTCCGTTGTTCCCGCCGTACTGGCCGCCGGTGTAGAAGACCCGCCCGTCGGCGAGGAGCACCAGGTGGCAGTACATCGGCCACGCGCCAGGTGAGGGCAGTGGCGTCCAGGCGTCGTCCGACGGGGAGTAGACCTCCGGGACCACGGTGAGGTTGCCGTCCTGGCCGACCCCGGAGATGGCCACGACCCGGCCGTCGGGCAGCGTCGCCAGGCTCGGGTACCACCGGCCGCCCGCCATGGAGGTCGCCGTCGACCAGGCGCGGGCGGCCGGGTCGAAGGCCAGGGCGTCGCGCAACCCGTGGAAGGGGTCGTACTGCTCGGTGCCCCCCGCGGCCAGCAGCCGGCCGTCGGCGAGGAACGCCTGGCCGCAGCAGAACAGGTCGACGGGCGTGTCCGGTGCGTCGAGCACCGCGGACGGGTACCGCCACACCCGGGTCCGGAACTGGTGCGCGGCCAGCTTGGCCTCGTCGTTGCCGGATCCGGCGAAGAACACCACGTCGCCGGTGTGCAGCAGCGCGGTGTGCACCGGGTTCACCTCGGTTCCGAAGTCCAGCAACCGCCAGACGCCCCGTTGCGCCGCGGTGTCCAGGTCGGTCGTCAGCCGGGTGGCCCGGTGGTAGGCGCCGTTGCCCTGTTCCGGGTTGTCGATGGTCAGGATCACGAGCTGATGACCCGGGGACCCCTGCTCCTGCGTCACCGCGATGGATGCACCGGCGTTCTCCCAGAACGGCCAGCCGTCCACCCGGGTCCAGGGACCCCACCCGTCGACCGCTCGTCCCGTCCCGTCGAGTCCCCAGCCCACGGTGTAGAAGCCGCCGTTGTTCCCGACCGGGTTGTCGACGCAGAACACGACCAGCTCCAGGTGGCCGTCGCCGTCCAGGTCGACGACGGCTGCGCCGGCTCCCTGGTTCTCCCAGAAGTTCCACTCCGGGACGGCGATCCACGGTCCCCACCCGCCGGTCACCGTCCCGTCGGCAGCGAGCTGCCGCCCGACCCGGTAGTACCCGGCATTCGAGCCCTCCGGGGCGTCGACCATCACCACGACGAGGTCGAGCCGGCCGTCCCCGGTCACGTCCGCGACGACGACGTCCGCGCCCTGGGTCTCCCAGAACGTCCAGTCCGGGACGGCGATCCACGGCCCCCACCCGCCGGTCACCGTCCCGTCGGCGGCCAGCCGGTGACCGACCCGGTAGTAGCCCCCGTTCTGCCCGGGTGGCGCATCCACCATGAAGACGACGAGGTCGAGGGCACCGTCGCCGTCGACGTCCGCGACGGCGACCCCGGCGCCGGCGTTGGACTCGGGGAACCAGTCCGGGACCTCCTGCCACGGCGCCCACCCCTTGGTGACCGTCCCGTCGACGAACCCGGCGCCGACCCGGAAGAAGCCCCGATTGCGCCCCACCGCCTCGTCGACCGCCAGCACCACCAGGTCCGGGACGCCGTCGGCGTCGACGTCGGCGACGGCGAGGCCGGCTCCGGCGTTCTCCCACCACGGCCAGTCCGGCACTCCGATGAACTCGTCAGGCATCCCGAAACCCCATTCCGAGGGCGGTGTTGGTCATGGCGCGACGCTCACCGGCCACACGCGCAGGGGCACGTCGACCCCAGTGACATGTCACCGCTCCGCAGCGACCGGCGTCGTTCCACCAGGCTGCGCCCCGTGTGTCATCTGATGATCCCTCTCCACTGAGAGATACGCGGTGGGTGACTGCCCCCACACGCGTGGCTCGGAATGGTCGATGCAGAACCTGCTCCTCGGAAGCTCCCTCCGACTCGTTCCTCCAGTCGAACAGGACCCTGTCCGTCCAAGGAATCGTCAACTCCGACGTCGTCGCAGGAGGCTCCGGCTGCACTGCCTCCTCCGGACCCGGCGTCGGGAGCGAGCCCCCGGAACTGTTCAGCAGTGCACGGTGGATGTGGGCATGAGTCATCAGAACCAGCCAGAACACCAGCTTCCTCGCTGGGTGGAAGTCGTAGAACACCTCGATGACCTCGGAGAGAGCGTCACGCAGCGAACTGCTCTTGTCCTTCAGGGCGGCGTCGAACTCCCTGTAGGAGATCACTCTGCTCCGCTTGCCGGCTCTCGTGGTCATCTCTTCGAGGACGTTGTCGAGGCGGCCGCTGGTCAGACCTTGCAGCCGCGTCTCCTGTGGTCGCTCGAGCAAGAGGCGTTGATGTCTCTCGGGGAGACCCTCGGGTTCGGGTCATACTCGAGTCCTGCCCACCGTGCCAACGTGTCTGCGTCGGTCGCCGACCATGTGAGCATCTTCAACAACGTGTACTTGTGGCGGATCGAGGCGTCGATCCCCAGATCGACCGCCGTGAGGTCGTCCTGGAGCGCACGGAAGAGGGCCAGGGGGCCGTGAACCGGTAGATGGTCGACGAGAAGTAGTAGCCCTGCGTCGAGGACAGCCACCCCTGACCCGGCCGCACGTCCCCTCTGTGAATGGCGTCCGCCATGTTGAGGATCCGGCCGTAGAAAGCATAGGAGCGCTCATGTGCCTGGAAGAGCATGGGTTCGCACGTGCGATACAGGCGTAGGCGCGCTTCGTGGGCATGGTCACGCCTGGCCTTCTTCTCCGCACTCTCCTCGGACAGGTCGGCCGTCAATCTCACCAGAGCTCGTTGTGCTGCATTCGTGCGTGTGTTCAGCTTCCAACTGATCCCGAGACTGACGAGGACCCCCACGAGAGCAAGGCCTCGGTCGTTGCGGCGGCGATGATCGTTGCAGTTCCGGGGGTGGCTGCGGCGCTCGTCGACATCTCCCCATCCCGCTGAGTGCTGCTGACTTCTCGTGGCTCTTCGACAGCGGTGTCTCGCGACTGCTCGCCCCTTGGCCCATTCGGACCGGACGTCGTGCCGGCCGGCCACAGTCCACCCGCGCAACGTCACCGAAGCGTCACCTCGGTGTCCCATGGGCCGCCGTGGGATGTTCGGCGAGGGGACCGCTGCGCCCTCCCGACGTCGCGGTGGATCAAGGGCCCGAGACGGCGAACGAGAGCCCGGAGCCGGCCGCCGGCACGGCTCGCCACGCAGTCGGAGACGCGATCCACTGCCCGGTGACGAGGATGCCGCCCCTGACGGACGCGGGTCGTCGTCCGCACGTCTTGCGGGACTCTTGCGGGAGCGCGGCGGGCGACCTGCGGTCGGGGTTCCAGAGTCGGGGCTGCCGGTGGGGTGTCCACCGGCGCAGACCGACCGAGGAGACCCACGTGAGGACCACCTCCAGCGCGCCACCGGCCCGCCGGGCCAGGCGCACGATCGGCTCGATCGGCGTGCTGGCCGCGGCAGCGGCGGTCGCCGGTCTCGGCACCTACGGCACGTTCACCGACAGCACCACCCCGGTGGAGACCCAGGTCGCCACCGGCGTGGTCTCCATCGCCCTGAGCGAGGCGACGCACCAGGCCACGATGCCGTTCGTCGCCGGCGGCTGGGTGCCCGGGGACAGCTCGCAGCTGGTCATGGACCTGTCCAACGACGGAACCGCCGCGCTGTCCTCGGTGACGCTGGCGGTGCGGGCGACGTCGTCCAGCGTGCTGGACGGCGACGCGGCGCAGGGTCTGCAGCTCGTGCTGGAGTCCTGCTCGCTGCCGTGGGAGGTCCTCGGCGCCGGGTACCGCTGCACCGGCGACGTCGACGGCTTCTACACGGGTCCGGTCGTGATGACCGGGGCGCTGGCCGGCGCGCAGAGCCTCGCGGCCGGTGGCGTCGACCACCTGCGGGCAACGGTGGCCCTGCCGTCCACCGCCGGGAACGGCTTCCAGAACGCCTCGAGCGCGCTCGAGTACGTCTTCACGGGGGTGCAGCGTGACGGCGTCGACCGCTGACCGGATCAGGCCCGGGATGACCTGGCACTCCTCGGCCATCGCCCTGCCGTACCCGGACCTCCGCAGCGCCCTCGCGGGGCTCCGCGCGGAGATCGAACACGAGGTCGGAGGCACCGGCGGGGGGACGCCGGACTGGGACACGATGGTCCTGGTCGGACCCGTCCCGCTGGAGGAGAGCAGCGGGCGACGGTGGTTCGACTACATCCTCTCGGTGGCCTGCCGGCCCGGGAACTGACTGCGGGCCGGGCCGCCGGGCTATCGGGCCTGCCGGCCGCCGCGGTCGAGGACCCAGCAGGCGGTGATGTCGGCGGCGCGGGCGTCGCGGATCCGGGCGACGATCTCGTCGACGGTCTCCACCACGCAGTACTTCGCGCCGTCGCTCAGGAAGACGACGGTGTCGGGGTGCGCCTCGACCCGTTCGATGTCATCGGGGTCGATGCGGCAGTACTCGCCGGTGCGGCGGATGAGACCGATCATGGCGGTCCTCCTGCTGGGCGGGGCATCGGGCCCCGGCGGCGCCCTCCATCCGGGCGACCTCTGCTTCGACGGTCGGCCGGCCGCGCTTGAGCCGGCCGTGGCCGTCCACCCCGTCGGGGTGATCCGGCGTTCCTGTGGGAACGCCGACGCCGATCTGTCGGTACCCCGCGGAACGCGACCGTGCGGGCGGAGCACACCGGTGCCCTACGTTCGGGGCCATGCCCGACCTCGCCACCCGTGCCCGGACGCTGCTCGACCTGCACACCGCCCCGGAGATCCTCGTGCTCGCGAACGTGTGGGACGTCGTGTCGGCGACGGTGGTCGCCTCGACCCCCGGCGTCACGGCGCTGGCCACGGCGAGCCACTCCATCGCCGCGACGTTCGGCTACGAGGACGGCGAGAACATCCCGCTCGACCTGCACCTGGACATGGTGGCGCGCATCGTCGCCGCGGTGGACCTGCCGGTGACCATGGACATGGAGGCCGGCTACGGCGACCCGGGCGAGACCACCCGGCGGGCCATCGCCGCGGGGGTGGTCGGCGGGAACCTGGAGGACGGCGGCCGGCCGCTCGAGGACGCCGTCGGCGCGGTCGAGGCGGTCCTGGCCGCCGGGCGGGACGCGGGCATCGACTTCGTCCTCAACGCCCGGACCGACGTCGTCCTCCACGCCGCCCGGGACGCCGACCGGAGCGACCTGCTGGCCGAAGCGGTACGGCGCGGCCGCGCGTACCTCGACGCCGGTGCACCGGTGGTCTTCGTGCCCGGGGTGGTCGACCGGGAGGAGATCGCCCTGCTGGTCGACGGGCTCGGCCGCGGCCGGCTGTCGCTGCTCGCCGCGCCGCGGCTGAGCCCGTCGGTGCGGGAGCTGCAGGACCTCGGCGTGGCCCGCGTCTCCACCGGGCCGTTCCCGCAGCGCGTCGCGCTCACCGCGCTCCAGGACTGCACCGCAGAGCTCGTCGCCGGGGGCACGCTGCCCCCGGACACCCGCCGGCTGAGCTGACGCCGTGCCGCCCGCGTCCGAACGGCTGACCTGGACGGCGGGCGTCGTCGCCGCGCGACCGGGGGAGCGGGTGCTCGAGGTCGGCTGCGGCCACGGCGTGCTCGTCGCGCTGCTGGCCGAGCGGGCCGGGCAGGTGCTGGGCGTCGACCGGTCCGCGACCATGATCGCCGCGGCCGGCCGCCGCAACCGCCCCGCGGTCGAGGCCGGCCGGGTCGGGGTCCAGGCGGCCGCGCTGCGCGATGCCCACCTCGGTGCCGAGCCGTTCGACGTGGTCGTGTCCGTCAACGTGCGCGCGTTCTGGGACGCCGACGCGGCGACGACGTGGGACGTCGTCTCCCGGGTGCTCGCGCCGGACGGGCGGGTGGTCGTGGCCTTCTCCCTCATGACGCCCGGCGCCGACGCACCGGTCGTCGACGCGGTCGGCCGGCTCGCCGCCGCCCGCGGGCTCCGGCTCAACGCGGTCCACCACGGCCGCACGGCACCCATCCCGTCGGTCGCGATCGAGGTCCGCCGCCTCTCCTCCTGACCGGTCGCGTGTCGTCCCCCGTTGGGGGGAGACGACCGGGCACCGCTCAAGGCCGGCCGGGACCGGGTCGATCACCCGCTCAGGTGACGCCCAGAACCGTCACCGCCCAACGTCCCCGGAGTGGGAGGAGGAGATGGTCGTGGCCGAGCAGTCCGTGCTGGTCGTGGAGGACACCGAGGAGATCAGGGAACTGGTCTGCACGGTCCTGCGCAGGGCGGGGATGGACGTCCGCGCGGTCCCCACCGGTGCCGAGGCGCTGGTGGAGGTCCGGCGGTCGGCGCCCGACGTCGTCGTGCTGGACCTGGGCCTCCCGGACGCCGACGGCACCGAGATCTGCCGCCAGATCCGCGCCGAGAGCGAGTGCTACGTCCTCATGCTCACCGCCCGCGCCGAGGAGGTCGACCTGCTCATCGGCCTCGCCGTCGGGGCCGACGGGTACATGGCCAAGCCCTTCTCGCCGCGCGAGCTCGTCGCCCGCGTGCAGGCGATGCTCCGCCGTCCGCGCGTCCCGGCCCCCCGGCCGGCGCCCGCCGAGGAGTCGATCCGCCGCCTCGCCGAGCTCGAGGTGGACGAGGACAGCCGCGAGGTGCGGGTGGACGGCGCCGTGGTCGACCTGACCCGCACCGAGTTCGACCTCCTGGCCGCGCTGGCCTCCCGTCCCGGCCGGGTGCTGCAGCGGGAGACCCTGCTGCGCGAGGTCTGGCAGACCGACTGGGAGGGCAGCGTCCGGCTGGTCGAGGCGCACATGTCCAACCTCCGCCGGAAGCTGCAGGCCGCCGGCCTGAGCACCCCCGAGATCCGCACGGTGCGCGGGGTCGGCTACCGCCTCGTGGCGTAGTTCCCCCGGCACAGCACAGCGGGCCCGGACCGAGTGATCGGTCCGGGCCCGCTGTGCTGTGCCGGTCAGCAGCTGAGGTTCTTCGACAGCGCGGAGCTGGCCGTCCACTTGTAGGTCGTCAGGGTGTCGATCGACAACTTCAGCGAGGTGGAGATGTAGTCGGCGTCGGCGTTGGCGCTCATCGACGTCGAGTTGGCGCCCTGCTCCATGACGAACGTGTAGCCGTTGCCCAGGTGCGCCGTCATCAGGTAGCCCTGGACGTCGGGCGTGGTGCTGCGGGTCCAGCTCGCCGTCGCGTAGAGCTCGGTGTCGACGGTCGTGGTCGTCGTGGTCGTCTCGTTGGTGCCCGGGCCGGCGACGGTCGACGTCGTGTTGCCGTTCTGGTTGGTCCTGGTGCCCTGCGACGACGAGGTCACCGAGTAGGAGCGGGTCGAGGTGGCCCCCGTCACCGGGTCCCGGTACACGGTGTGCCGGGTCTCGGTGCTCGTGACCACGCAGTAGCTGTCCACCTTGACGTTGGTGGGCGGCTGCACCGTGAGGGTTCCGACGGTCGCCGTCACTGCCGGTGCGCGGTCGTCGAAGGCGGCGTTGGCCGGGAGGGTGGCGGTGACCAGGACGGCGAGGGTGAGCGTGAGCAGGGCCAGGGCGCGGCGCGTGGTGGTCACTGCTGGTCCTCCGTCTCGGTGCGGGATCGGGTGTCGCTGTCGGTGTCGACTGTGCCGGGGAAACCGCAGGTCCCCCGCCGTGGAACCGCAAGATCTGCGCAAGGCCGGCCGGGCTACCGCTGGCCGGCGGCCGCCGGCGCTGCCCGGCCGGCTGTCATGACGCCTGCTCGTCGGTGTCGTCGTCGGTGGGGTCGGTGGTGGGGCGCCAGATGGTGAGCAGGAGCCAGGCGGCGAGCAGGGCGGGGGCGCCGTAGACGAGGGTGGCGCTGAGCCAGGGGGTGCGCAGGGCGGTGATCAGGTGTCCCAGCTCGGGGATGACGGCCTGGACCTGGTAGGCGGTGTCGCCCTGCAGGACGGCGGTCCAGGGGTCGGTGTGGTCGTTGGCGTCGCCCTTGGTGGTGACGGTGACGGTGCCGTCGGCGGCGTGGTCGACGGTGACCACGCGGTGGGTGACGACGCGGTGGTCGTCGATCGGGATGTGGTAGCTGATGATCATGCCCTCGGTGACGTCGGCGACGGCCAGGGGCGTGGTGATGACGACGTCGCCGGGGTCGATGGCCGGGGCCATCGAGCCGGTGAGCATGGTCATCGTCTGGTAGCCGAACACGTGCGGGCCCAGGGCCAGGCCGGCGAAGGCCAGGACGGCGAATCCCACCAGTGCCCGGGTGGTCCAGCGGGCGGTGGCCGCGGCGGCCCGGCGCAGGACGGGCGCGGTGCTGCGGCCGGCGGTGGCGGGGCCGGTTCCCGGGGGCAGCGTGCGGGCTGCCCCCGGGGCGGTCAGGGGGAGGACGGCGGTCATGGGAGCTTCTCCGGGGGTGTGGTCGGCGACGTTGTCGACGGGGGAGGTCAGCGGGCGGCGGCGGCGCGCTGGACTCCGGAGAAGGTCAGGCTCAGCGTGGCGGACTTGTTCTGGAAGGTGTTGTCCGCGCTGGTGGGCAGCGTGAGGGTGTAGACGAGGTGGTCGGTGCCGCCGGGGTTCAGGCTGGCGGCGGCGGGGAGGGTGCGGTTGCCGACGGCCGGGCCGGTGCTGATCTGGGTCGGCGTGCCCGAGCAGGTGTAGGTCGGCGCAGACGCGGTGCCGCCCTGGGTCCAGGGCACCGGGCAGGAGCTGAGGGTCAGCTGCAGGCCGTTGAGGGTGTCGGTGGTCAGCACGCTGGGAGCGGGGGCGGCCACGCCGAGGCTGACCGAGGAGAGCGCGGAGTTGCCGTCGTTGATCAGGGTGACCGCGCGGGTCATCGTGTCGCCGGGGACCAGGCCGCTGGCCGAGGTGGTCAGGGCGGTGCCGGAGCTGAGGTTGATCGAGACCGTGCCCGACTGCACCTGGGTGGAGATCGGGGTGGTCGAGTCGGTGAAGGTGCCGAAGGTGCCCAGGCCGGCGACCGCGGCGGCGGTGCCGATGACGGCGAGGGAACCGACGATCTTGCGGGCGGTGGTGGTGCGGGCCGTGGTGCTCATGTCCGGTCGTCTCCTGTGTCCGGCCCGGAGCGGGGTGCTCCCGGCGACACAGACGACTCTGGCCAGCCAACCGCAGGCTCCCCGCCCGCCAACCGCAAGAGATCCGCAAGATGAGGTGATCCCCAGCGACCGCCTGATCGGCGGGCCGGCGCGGCGGCCGACTCAGGCGCCGGCGACCGCGTGCAGCTCGGCGACGAGGTGGTGGGCGAGGATGCCACGCCGGGCGTCCGAGGCGATCGCCCGGCAGACGGCCGCCACCTCCGGGTGCCCGAGCTGCGCGCTGGTCCCGGCGAGGGTGGTGGAGGCCCAGGCCACGGCGGTGGTGTCCCCGGTCCGGGCGCCGTCGGTGATGGCGGTCAGCCGGTCGGGCAGCGCACGGGTGTAGAGCTCCTGCAGGTGGTCCATCACGTCGGCGTCGAGGTCGTCCCTGGGCAGCTCGGCGCCCGGGGCCACCGAGGATCCGTCGGCGGGCTCCACGGCAGGGGGAGCGACCCGGCGGCGCAGGCAGTCCAGGAGCAGCTCGGCGCCGGTCGTCCGGGGCAGGCAGGCCAGCGCGCCGGCGGCAAGCGCGGCCCGCCGGGCCTCGGCCGTGGCCTCGTCGGTGACGACCAGGAGGTGGGCCCGGCAGCCGGCCATCCGCAGGCGGCGGAGCAGCGCGGGCCCGTCACCGGCAGGTCCGTCGAGGCCGGCGACGACCAGGTCGAGATCCAGCCGGCGGGTCATGGCCAAGGCCTCGCGGCTGCCGGCGGCCTCGTGCACGGCCCAGCCGGTCAGCATCAGCAGCCGGGCGATCCGGGCGCGATCGGCGGGGTCGGCGTCGACGACCAGGGCGCTCAACACGTCAGGACCCCCGAGCGGACCGAGACGGCCGTCCAGCCGTAGCTGGTGAGCGTCGTGATCGTGAACCTGGGCTGGTACTGCAGGTGCGACGCGTCGGCGGAGTCGAACACCTCGTCGGCCGTGGCGTCGGTGCGGGCCATGACGTAGGACGCGCCGTTGTTCAGGTGCGCCGTCACCACGTACCCCGTGACACCCGGCGACGTGCTCCGCCACCACTCGATCTTCGCCTGCACCGTCGTGGTGACGGCGCCCGTGGCCGGGTCGGTGGTCGTGGTGCAGAGGCCCTTGGCCTCGACCTGGTTCGGCGGCTGGACGGTGATCGTGCCGACGGTCGCGGTCACCGCTGGTGCGCGGTCGTCGAAGGCGGCGTTGGCCGGGAGGGTGGCGGTGACCAGGACGGCGAGGGTGAGCGTGAGCAGGGCCAGGGCGCGGCGCGTGGTGGTCACTGCTGGTCCTCCGTCTCGGTGCGGGATCGGGTGTCGCTGTCGGTGTCGACTGTGCCGGGGAAACCGCAGGTCCCCCGCCGTGGAACCGCAAGATCTGCGCAAGGCCGGCCGGGCTACCGCTGGCCGGCGGCCGCCGGCGCTGCCCGGCCGGCTGTCATGACGCCTGCTCGTCGGTGTCGTCGTCGGTGGGGTCGGTGGTGGGGCGCCAGATGGTGAGCAGGAGCCAGGCGGCGAGCAGGGCGGGGGCGCCGTAGACGAGGGTGGCGCTGAGCCAGGGGGTGCGCAGGGCGGTGATCAGGTGTCCCAGCTCGGGGATGACGGCCTGGACCTGGTAGGCGGTGTCGCCCTGCAGGACGGCGGTCCAGGGGTCGGTGTGGTCGTTGGCGTCGCCCTTGGTGGTGACGGTGACGGTGCCGTCGGCGGCGTGGTCGACGGTGACCACGCGGTGGGTGACGACGCGGTGGTCGTCGATCGGGATGTGGTAGCTGATGATCATGCCCTCGGTGACGTCGGCGACGGCCAGGGGCGTGGTGATGACGACGTCGCCGGGGTCGATGGCCGGGGCCATCGAGCCGGTGAGCATGGTCATCGTCTGGTAGCCGAACACGTGCGGGCCCAGGGCCAGGCCGGCGAAGGCCAGGACGGCGAATCCCACCAGTGCCCGGGTGGTCCAGCGGGCGGTGGCCGCGGCGGCCCGGCGCAGGACGGGCGCGGTGCTGCGGCCGGCGGTGGCGGGGCCGGTTCCCGGGGGCAGCGTGCGGGCTGCCCCCGGGGCGGTCAGGGGGAGGACGGCGGTCATGGGAGCTTCTCCGGGGGTGTGGTCGGCGACGTTGTCGACGGGGGAGGTCAGCGGGCGGCGGCGGCGCGCTGGACTCCGGAGAAGGTCAGGCTCAGCGTGGCGGACTTGTTCTGGAAGGTGTTGTCCGCGCTGGTGGGCAGCGTGAGGGTGTAGACGAGGTGGTCGGTGCCGCCGGGGTTCAGGCTGGCGGCGGCGGGGAGGGTGCGGTTGCCGACGGCCGGGCCGGTGCTGATCTGGGTCGGCGTGCCCGAGCAGGTGTAGGTCGGCGCAGACGCGGTGCCGCCCTGGGTCCAGGGCACCGGGCAGGAGCTGAGGGTCAGCTGCAGGCCGTTGAGGGTGTCGGTGGTCAGCACGCTGGGAGCGGGGGCGGCCACGCCGAGGCTGACCGAGGAGAGCGCGGAGTTGCCGTCGTTGATCAGGGTGACCGCGCGGGTCATCGTGTCGCCGGGGACCAGGCCGCTGGCCGAGGTGGTCAGGGCGGTGCCGGAGCTGAGGTTGATCGAGACCGTGCCCGACTGCACCTGGGTGGAGATCGGGGTGGTCGAGTCGGTGAAGGTGCCGAAGGTGCCCAGGCCGGCGACCGCGGCGGCGGTGCCGATGACGGCGAGGGAACCGACGATCTTGCGGGCGGTGGTGGTGCGGGCCGTGGTGCTCATGTCCGGTCGTCTCCTGTGTCCGGCCCGGAGCGGGGTGCTCCCGGCGACACAGACGACTCTGGCCAGCCAACCGCAGGCTCCCCGCCCGCCAACCGCAAGAGATCCGCAACGCTCCCTGGAGGCAGGCGCCGCCTCGGCGGATCAGCGGGGGAGCGTGAGGGTGAACGTGGTGCCCTGGCCCTCGGCGCTGGCGAGCTCGAGGGTCCCGCCGTGGGCGGTGGTGATGGCCTTGGTGATCGCCAGGCCCAGGCCGACGCCGGGCACCGCGTGCCGCCGCGCCGTGGAGGCGCGGAAGAACCGCGCGAACAGCTGCGTCTGCTCCCCGGCGGGGATGCCGATGCCGGTGTCGCTGACGGCCAGCCGGGCGACGGGGACGGCCCCGGCCCGCTCGTCGTCGACGACGGTCCCGTCGGGCGTCCGCCAGGCTGCGTGCAGCGAGAGGGTGACCCGGCCGCCGCGCGGGGTGAACTTCACCGCGTTGGAGACGAGGTTGTCGCAGGCCTGCCCCAGCCGGACGGCGTCACCGCGCACGACGAGGCCGCCGTCGGGCAGCGTCACGGCCACCTCGACCCCGGCCGCGGCGGCGGTCACGCGGGCGGTCTCCTCCGCGGCGCGGACGACGGCGGTCAGGTCGACGTCCTCCGGCTGCAGGCTGAACCGTCCGGCGTCCACCTGGGCGGTGAACAGCAGGTCGCCGACCAGCCGGAGCAGGCGCTGGGCGTTGCGCTCCACCGTGGCGAGGTACTCGCGCGGCTCCTCGCCGAGCTCCGGGTCGTCGAGGACGAGCTCGAGGTAGCCCAGGATCGAGGTCAGCGGCGTGCGCAGCTCGTGGCTGATCAGGCTGACGAACTGGTCCTTCATCCGCTCGGTGGCACGCGCCTCGGTCATGTCCGTGGCGACGAAGTTCCAGCCGGCGTGCGCGCCGCGGTCGTCGGTGCGCGGGGTCACCGCCACCGAGACGGTGAGCTCCTCGCCGCCGCCGGCGACGTAGGTCCAGTCGCGCACGTCGCTGCCCTGCTGCTGGGCGGTGCCCACCAGCGCGGCCAGCCCGCCGCCGGCCTCCTCGAGCTCCTCGGGGAGGTGGAAGTCGGTGATCAGGCGCCGACGGACGACGTCGGCGCGGGGCAGGCCGAGCATCCGCTCCGCACCGGGGTTCCACACGCGGATGACGCCGTCGACGTCGGTGCCGATGATCGACTGCTCGGTGACCGCGTCGATGACGCTCGTCATCGTCTGCGCGCGGGCCTGCAGCATGCGGGCGGCGACGTCGAGCTCCTCGTCGCGGTGCTGCATCTGGGCGACGAGGGCGGCGTTCTCGGCGCGGAGCCGCAGCACCTCCGCCTCGAGGGTCAGCGGGATCTCGGCGGTCGTCATGCGGGCGCTCCGGTGGTCAGCTCGCGCACTCGGGCCGCCAGCCCGGCGACGGAGAAGGGCTTGGGGAGGTAGGCGTCGGCGCCCGCGGCGAGCCCCCGGGCGAGGTCGTCGGACGACGCGCCGGCCGACAGCAGCAGCACCGCGATGCCGGCGGTGGCCGGGTCGGCGCGCAGCGCGGTGCAGACCTCCAGGCCGGTGGCCCCGGGCATGGAGACGTCGAGGACGGCGAGGTCGGGGCGGTCCGCGCGGGCGGTGGCGAGAGCGGTGGTGCCGTCGGGGACGTCGGCGAGCACCGTGCACCCGGCCCGGCGCACCGCCAGGCACACCAGGGCGCGGATGTCGTCCTCGTCGTCGGCGACCAGCACGCGCGGGGGTGCGGTCTGCACGGAGGCGGCTCCTCGATCGGGTCGGCCGGTGCCCCGCGGGCCCGCGCCGGTGGCGTCGTCCCTCGGGACTTCGGCGTCCGCGGGGGTGGCCTGCAGCCCGCCGTGCCCCCGCTCACCCGGGCGGGTGAGCCGCCCGGGACAGCACTGCGCCCCGCCGGGCGGACCCGGCGGGGCGCAGTGTCAGCGGGTGCGGATCAGCTGCGGGTCTGCTGCACCGTCTCCCGCGACTGCTGGGCCTGGCCCTGGACGTCCTGCGCGGCGGACTGGCCCTCCTGCTTCACGGTCTGGGCGGCGTCCTGCGCGGTGGACTTGACCTCCTCGACGGCCTGCTGGGCGGCGGGCTTGAGCTGGTCGCCGATCTCCTGGGCGGCCTGCTTGGCCGGCGCGAGCAGCGCGTCCTTGTTCTCGCGGACGGCCGTCTCGGCCTGCTGGGCCAGCTGCTTCTCCTTCTCCGACGCCGGCAGCAGGCTGGAGACCAGCCAGCCGACACCGAAGGCGATCAGCCCGGCGGCCAGGGGGTTGCCCTGGGTCTGGCGGACGACGGTGTCCGGCGCCTGCTGGACCGCCTGGGCGGCGGACTGGGCGGCGCCCTGCACCGACTCCGCGGCGCTCGATGCCGCGCCCTGCACGCTCCCGACCGCGCTCTGGGCGTGGTGCTGCGCCGTGTACGACGTGTCGTGCGCCGACCCCATCACCGAGGACCGGGCGTTCTGGGCACTCCCCATCACCTTCTCCTTCACACTGGTGATGCGGCCCTTGGCCGCGGTGACCCGCCGGTCCATGACGCGGGCGGGGTTGACCTTCTCGTTGAGGGCGTCGACGTCGTAGCTCAGCTCGCGCTGGGTCTGCTCGATCTGCGCGCGGATGGCGTCCGGGTCGTTGCTCGTGGTCATGTGTCGTACTCCGATGTCTGGGAGGGCCGGGGGCCGCGGGTCAGTTGGGCTTCAGGGCGCCGGGCACCTGCTGGAGGGTGTCCACGGTGCGCTCGGGCTTCGGGTTGACGCGCTTGAGCTGCTTGCGTCCCATCACGAACGCGATGGCGCCGACGATGGCCCAGAGGACGGCCACGATCAGTGCGGACCAGCTGTGGCCCACGAGGTGGTACAGGGCCCACCACAGCGCGATCGAGAGGAACAGCAGCACCATGTAGCCGGCGAAGCCGGCCGCGCCCAGCAGGCCCGCGCCCTTGCCGGCCTTGGTCGCCTCGGCCTTGACCTCCACCTTCGCCAGCTCGATCTCCTGGCGCATCAGGGTGGAGAGGTCCTTGGCGACCTCACCCATCAGCTGACCGACCGAGGTGCCCTCGACATCGGGGCGGCCCTGCTCGGTCATCGGGGTGCCGATGGCGCCGCTGTGCGCGCCGTAGTCCTGGCCCTGCTCGGGTGACACCGCGTAGTTCGAGGAGCCGCCCGGCTCCTGGTATCCCTGCGGTGTCCCGACCGGCGTGGCGCCGGAGTAGGGAGAGCTCATCGGTCAGACCCCCCGGCCCGGCGTGCGGGTGGGGTCGTCCCAGCCGGCCGGGGTGGTCGGGGGGACTGCGGCGCCCTCGGGCGGCACGGTGCCGTACGGGGGCGGCGGGACCGGGGTGGTGCCGGTGGTGGTGGTGCCGGTGTACCCGGCCGTCTCGCCGTAGCCGGTCGTCGTCTCGGTGTAGCCGGAGTAGGCCGGCGTCGGGTCGACGTAGTTGGTCTGCGTGTAGGTGGCCGGCGCGTAGTGCTGCCCGGTCGTGCCCGACGGGCCGGTGTCGCTGTGCGCGGCCTTGACCCCGCTGGTCAGCCGGCCGGCGACGACGCCCGCGAGGGCGGCGCCCAGCAGGAACGTGCCCGGCTTGCGGCGGGCGAAGGAGCGGATCTCGTCGAGCAGGTCGGCCGGCTCACGGTTCTGCAGCCAGGAGGCGAACTCCTCGACCTTGGCCGTGCCCTGCTCCACGAGGTCGCGGGCGGGGCCGGAGGCCGGGGCGTTGCCCTCGACCATGGAGCGCAGCTGCGTGGCGATGTCCTGCAGGCCGGAGGCGGCCTTGCGCTGTGACGTGACCGCCTGCTGGCGGAGCTGGGTGCGGCCCTGCTGGACGAGGTCCTGGGCCTGCGCCTTCGTCTCCTGGGCGACCTGCTTGGCCTGGTCGGCGGCGGTCGAGGCGACCTGGCTGCCGGCCTGCGCGGCGGTCTGGCCCACGTTGCGGGCCTCGTCCTTGGCGACGTCGGTGGTGGAGGCGGAGCTCGAGCCGGTCGTCGTCCCGGTGGTGGTCGTACCGGTGGTCGTCGTACCGGCGGTCGCGCCCGAGCCGGGGGTGGCCGGCGGGGGCGGGAACGGGGTGTCGATGGAGTGAGTCATCGGTCCTCCTGGCGTGGATCGTTGTCGGAGCAGGCGCTACCCGGAGAGCTGATCTTTGACACATGCCGCGTCGACGACCGTCGCCGGTCCACCTGCGCGTATGCCGACTCCCCGTCCCGCCCGGGAGGGAGGACGGGGCGCGGGAAGAGGTCGGCCGCGCGGGGACGGCGTGGGCGGAACGCGGCGGGTGCGACGCTGCGGCGCGCCGCGACCGGCGTCTCCGTTGGCGCCGTGCTTGCAGACATGCCGATACCCGGGGGTGGCGTATCCGAAACGGGCGCCGGTCCGTCGTCGTCATCAAGTAAGGTGAGCCTTTCCTATCTGTTCCGAGGAGACCCGCCATGGCCGACCAGGCCCCGCGTCGCCCGCGCACCCCCCGGCTGGCCACGGTGCTGCGCACCTCCCGCCCGACCCCGCACCTGGTGCGGATCGTCCTGGGCGGGGAGGGGCTGGCCGGCTTCGCCCCCCAGCACGCCGACTCCTACGTCAAGCTCCTGATGCCGCCGCCCGGTGCGCCCTACGCGGCACCGTTCGACGTGGAGCAGGTGCGCGGCGAGCACCCGCCGGAGCTGTGGCCGTCCACCCGCACCTACACCGTCCGTGCCTGGGACGCCGCCGCCGGCGAGCTGACCCTCGACTTCGTCGTGCACGGCGACGAGGGGATCGCCGGGCCGTGGGCGCTGGCCGCCCGGCCGGGGGACGCCGTCCAGTTGATGGGCCCCGGTGGCGCCTACACCCCGGGTCCGGACGTCGACTGGCACCTGCTGGTCGGTGACGAGACGGCGCTGCCGGCCATCGCCGCCTCCCTCGAGCGGCTGCCCGACGGTGCCCGCGCGCGGGTGTTCGTCGAGGTGGCCGAGGCCGCCGACGAGCAGCCCCTGCCGACCTCACCCGAGGTGCAGGTGGAGTGGGTGCACCGAGCCGGCGGTGCCCCGGGCGCGGCGCTGGTCGCCGCGGTCTGCGCCGCCGACCTGCCGGACGGGTCGGTGCAGGTCTTCGTGCACGGGGAGGCCGGCGCGGTCCGGGAGATCCGCCGGTTCCTGCGGGCCGAGCGGGACGTGCCGCGCGAGCTGCTGTCGATCTCCGGCTACTGGCGCCTCGGACGCACCGAGGACCGCTGGCAGTCCGAGAAGCGGGAGTGGAACGCCTCGGTGGAGGCCGAGGAGCAGTCGATCACCGTCGGGTGACGGGCTCGGGAGCATCGCAGCGAGCGCCGGCGAGCGAGGAGCGGACCGGGTCCGGAACCCGACCGATCAGCACCGTCGGGTGACGTCCAGGGGCAGAAACGGCCATTTCTGCCCCTGGACGGTCCGTGTTGCGCGCGGAGTGGCCGCCCCTCAGCCGAGGTCGTCGGTGGCGAAGGTGTCGCACTGCGCCGGGTCGCCGGTCTCGTAGCCGGTGCTGAACCAGCGCTGCCGCTGCTCGGAGCTGCCGTGGCTGAAGGCGTCCTGGTCGACCGTGCCGCCGCCCAGGTTCTCCTGGATGAAGTCGTCGCCGATGCGCGCGGCCGCGTCGAGAGCGCGGGCGATGTCGTCCGCGGTGATCTCCTCGATGAGCGGCGCGCCGGAGTCGTCCGGCACTGTCTCGGCGTGGTTGGCCCAGGCGCCGGCGTAGCAGTCGGCCTGCAGCTCGAGCCGTACGGTGCCGCTCAGCGGACCGGTGATGCCGGGGGTGACCTGCTGGTTGGTGCCGAGCAGGTTCTGCACGTGGTGGGCGTACTCGTGGGCGATCACGTAGGCGTTGACGAAGAGCCCGCCCTGTGCGCCGAACTGCGACTGCAGCTGGTCGAAGAAGGACAGGTCGATGTAGACGAGCTGGTCGCCCGGGCAGTAGAAGGGCCCGGAGCCGCTCGTCGCGCCGCCGCAGCTGGTCTGCGTGGAGCCGTTGAAGAACACGGTGGTGGTCGGCTGGTAGCGGCTGCCGAGCACCTGACCCCAGTAGTCCTGGATCGACTCGATGTCGGCGACGACGGCGCAGTCGACCGACTCGTTGGCGTCGGCGCCGGACCGGCAGCTCTGGTCGAGCTGGGCGTTGTCGACCGTCTCGTCCTGCCCCAGCCCGGCCAGCCCGCCGAGGGCCGCGCCGGTGCCGCCGTCCCCGCCGCCCAGCAGCTGGAACAGCACCAGGACGACGACACCGACCAGGCCCAGCCCGCCGCCACCGACGGCCAGCCCGCGGCCGCCACCGAGCCGGCCGCCGCCGCCCCGGCGGTCCTGCACGCCCGACGTGTCGAGATCGGCGCCCTCGCGGTACCTCATCCTCCGAAGACCTCCTGGTCGGGTTCGGACATGGCGAACCGGACCTCGACCGCCCCCAGCACCTCCTGGGGTGCCGGCGCGAGGTCGAGCCGGAGCTCCTCCGAGCCGAACCGTGCCATCGCGGCGAGGGGTGCCGCGAATCGGGGCGACGAGCCGGACAGCCCGACGTCACTGATCTCCAGCAGGGCGGTCAGGCGCGCACCCACGGCCGCGGCGTACTGCCGGGCCCGGTGCACGGCGTCCTGGACGGCGGCCAGCCGGGCCCGCTCCACCACCGCGCTGCCGGGGCGCAGCCGCCAGTCCGGGCCGGAGACGGCGACGTCGGGCAGCCGGCCCAGCGCGACGACGAGCTCGCCGACCGCGTCGAGCCGCGCCACCGTCACGGAGGTGGTCAGCGAGGCCACGGAGTCGTCGCGGCCGCCGTCCCGCCGGTACGGGTAGACCGCCAGCCCGGCGGTCTCCACCGCCTCCACCGCCGCACCGGCCGCGTCGAGCACGGCGGTGACCGCGGCCTGGCCGGCGCGGCACCGCTCCAGCGCGGTCTGCCGGTCCCGGGCCCGGGCGGTGACGGTCACGACGACCGCGGCGATCTCGGGGTCGACCACCAGCCGGGCCTCGCCGCGCACGGCGACCTGCGGAACGCTCATCGCTCAGGCCCGCTCGGGCGCCTCCCCGCCGTCCCGCGTCCCGCTCGGGGCCTCCTTGCTCGGCTGCTCGGCCGGCTCGTCGCGGAGGAAGAGATACCAGTACGAGGTGCCGACGAAGACGACGGCGCCGACCAGGTTGCCTGCCCCGGCGAGCAGCCAGTTGACCACCGTGTCGCCCCACCCGACACCGGGGACGCCGGCGAAGACCGCGGCCGGGAGGAAGAACATGTTGGCCACCACGTGGTCGAAGCCCATCGCGACGAAGGCCATGACCGGGAAGAAGACCGCCAGGATCTTGCCCGAGACGCTGCTGGCCGACAGCGACATCCAGACGGCCAGGCAGACCAGCCAGTTGCAGCCGACGCCGCGGAGGAACGTCTCCCAGGCGGTGTGCCCGGTCGCCTTGCCCTCGGCGATCTCGGCCAGCCGCTCGAAGGTCAGCGCGGCGTTGCCGGCGCTGTCCGGGTCGCCGATGACGCCGGTGGACACGGCGAGGAAGTAGGCGACGAACACCGCACCCAGCAGGTTGCCGAGCAGCACCAGGGTGAGGTTCTTGGCGACGTCGCCGAGGCCGATCCGGCCCTGCATGGCGCCCAGCGGCACCAGCAGCATGTTGCCGGTGGCCAGGTCCGAGCCGGCGATCAGCACCAGGACCAGCCCGAGGGTGAAGGCCGCACCCATGAAGAGGGTCGGCAGGGTGCCCCACTGGCCGGCGTCCAGGCCGGAGGAGACGGTGATCGCGACCAGGGCACCGAAGGCGATGTAGGCGCCGCCGAGGAACGCGCTGACCAGGACGCGGTCCCACGTCCGGTGGATCTTCTTCGCCCCGGTCTCGCTGGCCACCTGGGCCATCTCTGCCGGTTGCCGTGCGGTCATCGGCACCTCCACGGGGGCGTGGGCTGGGGGATCGAACGGTAGTGGCTCGCACTGCGTCCGGCGCTCCGACGACGTCGTGCGACCCCCGGGCGGGGGCGGCGATCTAGGGTCGTCGGACACCCCAACGAGCCGGGAGAGCACATGGCCGTCTCCAACCGCGTCCGCAGCGCACTCACCACGACGGTGCTGGCGACCGCGGCCACCGGGTTCCTCGCCGGCTGCGGTGCGGACGACGACGAGCAGGACGAGCAGGTCGCTTACTGCACCGACGAGGACGGCGAGATCGTCGACGACGACTTCTGCGACGACGGCTACCGCGGCGGCGGGCTGTTCTTCCTCTACCTCGGCGGCTTCCGGCCCGGCCTGCCGCTGGGCACCGTGCTGCCCAGCGGCGGCACCCGGATCAACCCCACCGACAGCGCGGCGCGGCAGCGGGCCGGCCTGCCCTCCACCGGCAAGGTGACCGGCGGCACGCGGGTCACCGGGGGCATCGGCTCGGGCACGGGCGGCCGCGTCGGCACCGCCGGCGGCTGAGCCGTGAGGAGGGTCGAGGGCGGCGTCGTCCGGCCCGGGTGGGAGGCCGAGATCGAGGCGCAGGGCCTGGTCTACAACCGGACGACGACGCCCGGCGGCGAGGAGCGCAGCTACTGGCGCGAGGGCCCGTTCTACGACTTCACGATGGCCGAGATCGAGCGGCTGGAGGGCTGGGTCGCCCAGCTGTTCGGCATGTGCGAGGCCGCCGGCGACCACGTGATCGAGCACGACCTGTTCGACCGCATGGGCATCCCGCCGATCGCCCGCCCGGAGATCCGCCGCACCTGGGAGGTCGAGCCGCCCAGCGTCTACGGCCGCTTCGACCTGCGCTACGACGGCCAGGGCCCGCCGAAGCTGCTGGAGTTCAACGCCGACACCCCGACCGGCCTGGTCGAGTCCGCCGTCACGCAGTGGAACTGGCACCTGTTCACCGGCCAGGGGACCGACCAGTGGAACGCGCTGCACGAGCGGCTGGTCGCCGCGTGGCAGCGCAACCTGCTCCGGTGGGAGCGGCGGACCGGCGTCCGGCCGCGGGTGCACCTGGCCTGGACGTCGGAGGAGCACTCCGGTGAGGACCGGATGACCGTCGCCTACCTCATGGACACCGTCGTGCAGGCGGGGTACGAGGCGATCGAGCTGGTCGTCGAGGACATCGCGCTCGACGACGGCGACGGCCGCTTCTACGACCCGCAGGGCCGCCACCTCGACGTCGCCTTCAAGCTCTACCCCTGGGAGTGGCTGATCGAGGACGAGTTCGGAGCCGCCGTCCTCGCCGACGCCGCCCGGCCCGGCGGCACCACCTGGGTGGAGCCGGCCTACAAGATGCTGTGGAGCACCAAGGCGCTGCTGCCGGTGCTCTGGCAGCTGTTCGGCGGTGACGCCGCGCTCCGCGACCTGCTGCTGCCGGCCTACTTCGCCGACGAGCTGCCGTCGTCCTGGCGGGAGTACGTCCGCAAGCCGCTGTGGGGCCGGGAGGGCGCGAACGTGGCGATCGTCCGGGACGGCGCCGTGGTCACCGAGCAGCCCGGCCGGTACGGCACCGAGGGCTTCGTCGTCCAGGAGTTCGCGCCGCTGCCGGACTTCCCCGGCGTCGACGGCCCGCACCACCCGGTGCTCGGCGCCTGGGTGGTCGACGGCGAGCCGGCCGGGCTGGGCATCCGGGAGAGCGACGGGCTGATCACCGACAACCTGAGCTGGTTCGTCCCGCACACCATCGACTTCGCCGCTCCGGAGGCCGGGCGCCGGCGTCCGGCCTAGGGTCGCGGCCATGCCGCTGGAGGGTGAGTACGAACCGAGCACGCAGGGCTGGGTCCGGGAGCAGGTCGAGCGCTACGAGGCGACCGGCGGGCGCGAGGCCAACACGCTGCGCGACACCGGCATCCCCATCGCCGTCTTCTGGACCCGCGGGGCGAAGTCGGGGAAGGTCCGCAAGAACGGGCTGATGCGGGTCGAGCACGACGGTGCGTACGCGATGGTGGCCTCGGTCGGGGGAGCGCCCAAGGACCCGGCGTGGGTGGCCAACGTGCGCGCGTTCCCGGACCAGGTGACCGTGCAGGACGGCCCCGAGCCGTGGGACGGCGTGGCCCGCGAGGTCGCCGGCGAGGAGCGCGAGCAGTGGTGGCAGCGGGCGGTCGAGGTCTACCCGGCGTACGAGCAGTACGCCCGGAGGACCGACCGGGAGATCCCCGTCTTCGTCGTCGAGCGGCGCCCCTGACCGCCCCCGGGTGGGAGTGAGTTGGGAAGGCTGCCCTAAGTTCTCCCGGGTGCCGGAGGGGCCGGCGGACCGGGAGGACGACTGTGCAGGGGATGGGGCGGTACCGCCGGGCGGCGGCCGCGGTGACGGCGGGCCTGGTGCTCGCCGGCTGCGGCGCGGAGGACGGCGGGACGGCGGAGCCGCAGGCCACGGCGGAGACCCGCACCGTCGAGCACGCGCTGGGGACGACGGAGATCGAGGGGACCCCGGAGCGGGTCGTCGTCCTGGACACCGGCGAGCTGGACGCGGTCCTGGCCCTCGGCGTGACGCCGGTCGGGTCGGTCCGCACCGACGTCAGCGACGCGCTGCC
This sequence comes from Geodermatophilus sp. CPCC 205506, assembly GCF_051383635.1. Classification (NCBI taxonomy): domain Bacteria; kingdom Bacillati; phylum Actinomycetota; class Actinomycetes; order Geodermatophilales; family Geodermatophilaceae; genus Geodermatophilus; species Geodermatophilus sp. CPCC 205506. The sequence goes on from NZ_JALPKP010000009.1 coordinate 127,645, forward strand.
GGCCTACATCGAGGACGCCGGCACCGACCCCACCCGGATCGCGAACGTCGGCACCATCGCCGAGCCGGACCTGGAGGCGATCGCGGCGCTGGAGCCCGACCTCATCCTGTCCAACGCGGTCCGGCACACCGACGTCTACGAGCAGCTGTCGGCGCTCGCGCCCACGGTGTTCGCCGAGGCGGTCGGGGAGACCTGGCAGGAGAACCTGCGCCTGGCCGGCGAGGCCCTCGGGCGGACCGAGGAGGCCGAGGAGCTGCTCGCCGCGCACGAGGAGCGGGCGGCGGAGGTCGGCGCCCTGTTCGGCGACCCGGCGGCGACCGAGGTGAGCATCGTGCGCTTCCTCGACGGCTCCGCGGTGCGGCTCTACGGCGAGGGCTCCTTCATCGGCGCGATGCTGGCCGACGTCGGCTTCGCCCGGCCGGCGGTCCAGCGGACCGCGGAGACCTTCGTCGAGGTCGGCCCCGAGGAGATCGGGCAGGCCGACGGCGATCTGGTCTTCTCCGCCGCCTACGGCCAGGACGGTCAGACCGCGGCCGCGCAGATCACCGGCGGCGGCCTGTGGCAGGGGCTGTCCGCCGTCGAGCAGGGGCGGGCCTTCGAGGTGGACGACGACCGCTGGTTCCTCGCGATCGGCCCGCTCGGCGCCTCGCTGGTGCTCGACGACCTCGAGCAGTTCGCCGGCCGGCTGCAGAGCTGAGCCCGGTCAGCCCGCCAGCTCGTCGGTGATCCGCCGGGCCAGCGAGCCGGCCAGCTCCTCGTCGCCGCGGGCCCGCGCGGCGAGCAGGCCCCAGCCGAGGTCGGCGACCCAGCGCGACCGGGTGGTCCACGCGGTCACCGACGAGGTGGGCAGCAGCTCCGCCCGGGCGGCGGTGGCCACCTCGTTGAGCTGGACGAGGCTGTCGTGCAGTCGCGCGTCGGCCCGGGACCCCGCCGGTGCCCCGGCCGCGGCCAGCGCGGCGTCGGCCGTGGCGCGGACCGCACCGGGCAGCCGCCGGCTGCCCGCCCGGGGGAGGAGCGACAGCCCGACCGCCACGGCGAGCGCGACGCCGACGGCCGTCTCGGCCAGCCGCTCGCCGATCAGGTCGGCACCGGAGCGGCCGGGCACGCCGATGTGCACGAGCATCAGCACCAGGGGCGTGATCAGCGAGACGGCGAGCACGTACTGGTGCGCGATGAGCAGCTCGACGCCCAGCTGGAGGAGCGCGACGAGCGCGATCTCCACGGCCACGGGCAGGTCCAGCCAGATGAGCAGCCCGGCGAGGAGCACGCCGAGGACCGTGCCGGTCGCCCGGTGCAGAGCGCGCGTCCGGGTGGCCCGCGCGTCGGTGCCCAGCTGCACCCCGACCGCGGTGGTCGCCGCCCAGTAGGGGCTGTGCAGTCCCAGCGCGGTGGCGGTGAGCCCGGCCGCGGCGGCGCCGATCCCGATCCGCAGGCCGGTGGCCGCCCACGGGGTGTGCCACCAGTGGGAGGCGCCGGGCGCGGTGTCCGGAGCCGGGACGGGGGAGCCGCCCTCCGCCGCCGGCAGCGCCCGCATGAACCGCTGTTCCACGTCGTCGAGCCGGGCGCGCAGCGATCCGTCGTCGCCTCGCCGGCTGCCGCCCCGGACGGCGGCGTCGGCCACGCGGATCGCGCGCGCCACGGCTCCGGGGCGCTGGGTGCGCAGCTCTCCGCGCTCCGTCGCCCCGACCGCGGCCTCCGCCGCGACCAGTGCCCGCCGTTCGGGGCCGGTCGGGTCCCACAGCCAGGGCAGCATGCAGCCGGCCCAGGCGAGGGCGGCGCCACCGGCGGCGGCCAGGGCGTGCCAGCCCAGGTCCGCCGGGCCGGTGCCCAGCGCGCTGGACCCGCCGGCGACCAGCACGAGGCCCAGCGACCCGGGTGGGCCGACCCGCCACAGCACCGTGGCGGCGGCCGCCACGGCGGCCAGCGCCCCCAGCAGCAGCGACAGGAGCACCGGGTGCCCGCCCGCGAGCGCGCCCAGCGTGCTCGCCGCGGTGCACGCGACCGCCACGGCGGCGACCACCCCCGCCCGCCGCCGGTAGGGCAGCGCGTGCCCGTAGACGGCGGTGAACGCGGCCAGCGCCGCCGCGGACCCCAGGTCGGTCCGGCCCGCCGCCGCCCCGAGGGCGAGCGGCAACGTCATGGCGACGGCGGCGGTGACCCCCCGCCGGCCTCCGGTCTGCCACAGCGCGGACAGCGCGGGCAGCGGTGGACCGAGCAGGTGGGGGCGCACCCGCCGCACGCGGGAACCGGGGGCGGACACACCTCCATCGTCGCCTGTCTTGTGGCCCCGTCCCGGGCCCCGCCCTGAGCTGGCGAAAGGTGGGGAGGACGGGGTCCTTCTAGAACCCGGCGACGCCGTGCGGTGTGTAGGGCTCCTCCAGCCGGGCGACCTCCTCCTCGGTGAGCTGCAGGTCGACGGCGGCGACCGCGTCGTCGAGGTGGGCGTCCTTGGTGACGCCGACGATCGGCGCGGTGACCACCGGCTTGGCCAGCACCCACGCCAGCGCCACCTGCGCCCGCGGGACCTCGCGCGCGGCGGCCACCTCGGCGACCCGGTCGACGATCGCCCGGTCACTGCTCTCGTCGTACAGCCGCCGGCCGAAGTCGTCCTGCTCGGACCGGTTGGTGACCTCGCCCCAGTCGCGGGTGAGCCGGCCCCGGGCCAGCGGACTCCACGGGATGACGCCGATGCCCTGGTCGGCGCAGAGCGGGTGCATCTCCCGCTCCTCCTCGCGGTTGAGCAGGTTGTAGTGGTCCTGCATCGACACGAAGCGGTGCCAGCCGTGCTCGCCGGCGAGGTACAGCGCCTTGCTGAACTGCCAGGCCCACATGGACGACGCACCCAGGTATCGCGCCTTCCCCGACCGCACCGCGGAGTCCAGCGCCTCGAGCGTCTCCTCGATCGGCGTGTGCGGGTCCCAGCGGTGGATCTGGTACAGGTCCACGTAGTCGGTGCCCAGCCGGCGCAGGCTGTCCTCCAGCTCGCGCAGGATGGCCTTCCGCGACAGCCCGCCGCCGTTCGGGCCGGGGCGCATCCGCCCGTGCACCTTGGTCGCGAGGACGACGTCCTCCCGGTCGGTGAAGTCGCGGATCGCCCGGCCGGTGATCTCCTCGCTCGACCCGGCCGAGTAGACGTTCGCGGTGTCGAAGAAGGTGATGCCGGCGGCGACCGCCTTCTCGATCAGCCGGCGGCTGTCGTCCTCCGGCAGACTCCACGGGCTCATGCCCCGGCCCGGCTCGCCGAAGCTCATCATCCCCAGGCAGATCCGCGAGACCTGCAGGCCGGTGCTGCCCAGACGCGTGTACTCCATGGACCCAGCCAACTCCGCCGACCGGGCCGCGGCCACCGCGGGGGTGGGTCACGGGAGGGCGGCCGCGACCTGCGGGAGGGCGGCGGCGACCGCGTCGGGGAAGGCGGTGAACGGGGCGGCGTCCAGCCGGCGCCGCGCGCCCGTGCCGGTCCACCGCCAGGTGCCGACCACCCGGCCGCCGGCGACGACGGTCGGCCGGAAGACACCGTTGCGGCCGGGCACGATCCGCTCGGCGAACTCGGGCGGCACCGCGCAGCTGCGGTCGGCGTAGCCGAGCACGAACTCGTCGAAGCCGGGCAGGAGGAGCAGCCGCCGCGCGTCGGCTCGCGAGGCGGCCAGCACGTCGGGCGTCTCCGGTGCCATGAGGTGCTCGCGGCCGTCGACCTCGAGGACGGCCAGCCGGTCCCGGACGGCGGCCAGCCCGGCGCGGACGTCGCCCATCGGCAGCCCCGCCCAGCGCGCGAGGTCGGCGATCGTGGCCGGGCCGTGGCCGGTGAAGTACCGCAGCGCCAGCTCGGCCAGTGCCTCCTCGCGGTCGAGGCGGCGGGGGCTGGGCACCCACTCGTCGAGCAGCACGAACAGCTGCTCCCCGCCGTCGAGCGGCCCGAGGCAGAGCGTGCCGGTCTGGGCGAGGAACCAGAGCAGGTGGTAGCCGCGCTGGCCCGTGGTCGGGACGCCGCCGTCGGCGATCGCGGCGAGCAGTTCGCGGCGGCCCATCCGCCCGCCGCCGGCCAGCGCCGAGGTGACCGCCTCCCGGGCCCGCTCCGCCTCGGCGTCGGTGAGGTCCAGCGCCGCCCGTCGCTGCGCCGCCCCGGCCAGCACCCGCGGGCCGAGCGCCTCCAGCAGCCAGTGCAGGTCCTCGGCGGCCACCAGGTGCAGCGTGCCGCGCATCGGCCAGGAGCGGACGACGTCGCCTGCGTCCAGCGCGGCCTCCACCGCGGCCCGGGAGCGCTCCGCCGTCCGCAGGGCCACCGAGGTCAGCGCGCCCGGGAGGTCCTGGCCCTGCACGCAGGTCAGCCGGCGGACGACGGCGCCCGGCGTCGGCAGCGGCGGGCCGGCCAGCCGCTGGGCCACCAGCCGGAGCAGCGCGAGGTCGGTCTCCGGGTCCACGACCGGGAGCCTGTCATCGGGATACGACGATCGGTGCCGTCAGCGCAGCAGGTGCACGTAGACCATGCCCTCGGCGTCGGGCTCGGTGGTCAGCGGGCGGAACCCGGCGGCGGCCGCGGCGCGCAGGCTGGCGGCGTTGTCCGGCTCGATGCCGAGCACGAACTGCTCGACGTCGGCGGTCTCGGGGGCCTCGACCAGCGCGGTCAGGGCCGCCCGGCCGTACCCCTGGCCGGTCAGGGCGGGGTCGACGACGTAGGCCGCGCCCATCGTGCGGCGCGCGTCCTCGTCCAGCACCCGCTCCCGCTCCGCGTCCCAGGTGGTCCACCGGTCGTAGACGTCGCCGCCGATCTGCGCGACCACCCGGTCGGTGTCGTCCAGGACGACGAAGGAGTGCGCGCGCAGCACGCGCCGCCCGCGGAACTCCTCGTCGCGCGCCGCCGTGCGGAGGGCCAGCTCCCGCTCCGGCCACTCGCGGCCGCCGAGCCGGTGCTGCACCTCGGGGGCGTCGAACCAGGGCAGGACGGCGACCAGGTGCTCGGGCTGGAAGGGGACGAGCCGGACCGTCGGCTGCGGGGGCACACGGCCACCCTGCCGCCGGGTCCGGCGGCGTGCACGCCGGCGGCCCGGACGCTCGACGCCGAGCGCCCGGGCCGCCGGGAGGGTGCTACGCCCGGTCCCACCAGAGCCGGCCGCGGCCGGCGGCCAGCAGCAGCCCGGCGGCCACCGCCAGGACGCCGGCCGCGGCCGCCACCGGCCCGGTGGACGCCGTCGACGACGTCGGCCGGGTCACGACCGCCTGCGGGGTGCCCGTCCCGCACGCGTCACCGGGGCCCGTACCGCCGGCCGGGTCGGCACCGGACCGGGCGGTACCGGTCCGGCCGCCGCCGGTCGCCGGGTGGGTGTCGCCACCGGGCACGCGGGTGGCCCCGGACGAGGCACCCGGGCCGGCACAGTCGCCGTCGAGGCCGCCGGCGGGAGGAGCACCGGTGCCGCTCAGGCCGGTGCCGCCGCTGGAGGCACCGGTGTCGCCGGAGCCGGCACCGGCGTCGCTGCCTCCGGAGCCGATGCCGGAAGCGCCGTCGGTGCCTCCGGAGCCGGAGCCCGGGCTGCTGCCGCCGGTACCGCCGGGCAGCGGCAGGGTCACCGTGGTCGGCCGACCCTCGTCGAGGGCGACCGGCAGCTGCACGACGGTGCCCGGCGAGGGCGTGCCGCCGGTGCCGCCGATGGTCACGGTGTCCTCGAGGTCGAGCAGGAGGCCCCCGCCCGGCCCGGTGCCGACCGGGTCGGTCAGGTCGACGTCGACGGTGCCGCCGGTCAGCGGGTCGCCGTCCAGGACCTCGCCGAGGTCCCCGGTGACGATCGGCAGGGTCACCGTCGTCCCGGCCGTCCCGCCGCCGGAGGTGTTCACCGGGACGGTGACCGTGAGGCCGTCCGCCGGGTCCGGCGGGGCGTCGTCGGCCTCGGTGACCCACACCGGGACGCTGACGCCCTCCTCGCCGAGGACGGTCGTCCCCGCTGCGGTGTGCGTGTCGACCGGGAGCTCGACGCCGTTCCCGGCGCCGGAGCCCACGGTCAGGTCCTCGCCGGTGCCGGTGACCACCGGCGTGGGGAGGACGGTGCCGTCGTGCACGGGGACGGTGGCGGTGGCCCCGAGCATGCCGGCGGTCAGGTCGTTCTCGTCGGCTGCGGCGACACCCGCCCCGGCGGCCAGCAGGCCCCCGGTGAGCAGGGCCGTGCGCAGGCCGCGCTGAACCCATCTGTTCATGGCTGTTCCTTCTCCGGTTCCGAGTGGACCGGTCCCGGACGGGACCGGTGAAGTGCCGTGCCGGCTGCGCGAGCCGGCCGGGCGCACTCAGTCGGGGGAGAAGGAGGGGTCGGCGGCGACGTCGCCGACCGCGTCGCGGGCGGCGGCGGAGCGCGTGCCGGCCGCGCCGAGGACGGCGTCGGTGGGGTCGGCGGGCAGCGTGGCGCTGCCGGCGTCGGGACCCGGCGCGGACGTGCCGGCGGACCCGGCGGGCGCCGGGACGGCCGGCGGGGGGCCGGGGAGG